>JAZNWM010000084.1:0-4897 GCA_045593345.1 Eubacteriales bacterium | reverse complement strand
GGAGCCTTGCCTACCTTATGCTGACGCTTGCCGTACTTGCCGATACCGGTAGCCTTCGCATACTTCTTCATAACCTTCTCCATTTCCTTCTTGAGCTCAAGTCTTTCCTTCTCAAGCTTCTCAGCCATACCGGCACGAGTCTTTACAGCCTCGGTCTGTGCAACATCTGTGGACTTTTTCTTAGCCATTATATTTTCCTCCGTAAATTGTTAAATAAAATGTTTTGTCGTAAGACTAATAACCATTTGCCCTTTGGGCAGGAATAATTCCTCGCGGTTAAAATTACTTACGCTTCTTGATCTTCTTAACGATCCACTTAAGATCCTTGTTGTTCTGCTTGATAAGCTTCTTAGCGATCTTAACGTCCTTCTTAAGAGCTCTCTTCTCCTTGCCGTTCTTGTATTCCTTGGTCTTAAGGCGATACTTAGCAAGAGCCATATTAGAGGATGCCTCTACGCAGCTGTTAAGGATGCCGTAGAGTCTCTGCTTCTCAGCACTGGACGCGGGAAGACGGAAGATCTTCTTAGCAAGACCCTGGTTCTTCTTAACGTACTTCTCTGCTGCATCGGATCTGGTCTGACGCCACTTCTGATTGATGCTTACGCCGTCAGCGGTAACCTCAGAGCCGTTGTAGATGGAAAGGAGCTTGGAGTTGAGCTCGTCTCTCTTGTTGAGAAGAGTCATCATCTCGTTACGGATGGAAGCGATCTTAACTCTGTCAGCTCTCTTCTTAGCCTTCATAGTTACGGGATCGTTGGTGATAACTGCGTAGTAACGCTCGTTATCCTTCTGCTCGTACTTAAGAGCGAGCTTGTGAGCCTTCTGAGCTGCCTTGATCTTCTTGTTGGCTTCCTTCTTAACAGCCTTCATATCGAAGACGTTCTTGCCGAATCTGTAGTAGCTCATATCCTTCTGAGCCTCAACAAGGCTGATCTTGAAGTCAAAGCCCTTGGTGATAACGGTAAGATCCTTATTAGCCTGCTCTGCAACCTTCTCCTCAAGAGCGGTCTTAGCAACAGCCTTCTTGCTCTTCTTAGCGTGCTTCTTCTTTGCACCTGCGTTTGCTACAGCTGCCTCAGCTGCTGCTGCAACTGCTGCTACGTCAGCGTCGCTGTTTCTGGCAGAGCCGTCGTTTGCGGTGTAGGAGATTGCGGGAATGGGAGCGTAGGGCTTGCCTGCGATGATGTCAGCAGGAATAGACTCAGATGCACGGGTGAGGTGACCTCTGGTGAGAACCTCGTACTCATCAACGAGTGCGTTGTAAGCCTTGATCTCGTTTGCGAGGGTCTTCTTGAGAGCCTTAACTCTCTTCTTATCTGCAAGCTTGTTGCAAACGTGAAGGTTCTCAGCAACTCTCTCGATGATGTATCTCTGGTAGGTGAGGCAGTTGATTATGTAGAGAACCTTGGTGTAGCCCTTGGACTCGTCCTTCTGCTTTGCGGTGGTAGCGAGTCTGGTCTTAACGTTCTCAAGAGCCTTGTTGCTTCTTGCGAGATACTTCTTAAGCTCCTTCTCGTTAAGAATGCTGATGTTTGCGTTATACGCACTTACGGTGGAGGAAACAGGCTGACCTACGGTAGCAATGCCGTAGTTGTTGCTTCCTGCAAGAATCTCGTCCGGGAGATTGTAGGAGAGGGTGGGAACCTTCTCGCCGGATGCCTTGTTGTAGTCGCCAATAAGCTTGTTGTACTTCTTGATCTGGTTCTTCAGATCCTTGGCAACCTCTTTTGTGCCCTTCTTGTCACCATTGTCGCGGCAGGCTGCAAGATCGTCGCACATCTCGATAAGGATCTGCTTCTCCACAGCAATAGTCTCAACAAGAAGTTCTACT
This sequence comes from Eubacteriales bacterium, assembly GCA_045593345.1. Classification (GTDB taxonomy): domain Bacteria; phylum Bacillota; class Clostridia; order Oscillospirales; family CAG-272; genus UBA1740. The sequence continues at coordinate 3,066 of JAZNWM010000084.1, read as the reverse complement.
CTGGTTTTCTGCGTTGCTTTACTCATTGTAATTCTCCTTCCGGGGGCTCAAGCCCCCTTCAAATTTAAATTATTTTTATTTTATTGAAATTAAATTAAGTAAGTAAGAGATAGTCAAGCTATCTTAAATAATCATATCGTCCTCTGCAAGGATACCTATGATTCTGCGGCGGTTCCTTCCGCCAAGCTGGTCTACTACCTTGATCACGTTTGCCCTGAACAGCTCCTTATCGCTGATGCTGATGTCAAACAGACCGATCGCGGTGATAAGGTCGCGTTTAAGCTCGTATTTATCGTTCTGAGTAGGCTTGATACCTGTCTCAAGGAAGCCGATAAGACGCTGCATCGATCCCTGAAGGAAGTCAACTGCGGACTGGTTCAGATTACCCGAGAGGTTGATGCCGTTGATGATCTGATTGATCTCCTCAACGAGAGTACCAAGCTCGCGTTCGCTGAGCCTCTTGCCAACCTGGTGGCTGTCGGTACGCTCAACAAGCTCTCTGACGTAAACAAAGTTCTGAAGCTCGGTCAGTCTGTGATTCTCATCCGAGATAAGCTTTTCAATAAGCGAGGTGATCTCAACCGTTCTGATCGGAACTCTGAGTATCTCGGAGTAAACCACCGCTCTCTTGTTATAATCGTTTACCGTAGCGATAAGCATACGCTTCGCCTTCTGTGAGGTCGGCTTCTGATGAAGCTTCTCTGCTGCCATAAGCAGCCTGTACTGCTCGGATACGAAGCAGTCGAGAATTGCACCGTAGCGGTTACGCTCAACGTCTCTTCCACCGTACCTAATCAGCCAGATGTTTCTCGTGCAGAGAAGCACTACGCTGACCACAAAGAGCACGATATCGTAAACAATTCTTAACAAAAGAAGTACAATTGGCAGTGCCGCCCAGCAAATTGCGACGAATGCGATCGTCTGAAGTGTGGGGCTGCTTGCACCGATAAGTGCACCAACTGCAACTACTACGGCGAGGGCAAGAGTGACCGCCCAATATACGCCGCGTTCTACCGACAAAGCTCTGTAAATGAGCTGACGGATACGCATATTATAGTCGATGCGGAAGTTCTGTGTCAGGTATTTACGAAGCACCCTATGCACCTTAGCCTGATACTTGATCGGATCGCTCGCGACGCCGATTGCACGTAGAGTGCGTCTGTTATAACGCTTCATCGCACGTGCCTTCTCGTATCTGATACGATAATGGCGGTTCTCGTTGTCCTGACGGAATAAGTATGTTCTTGCAGATCTCTTGATGATTACCTTGGTTACAAGCGAGAGAACCTTCGCCTTCTTACCGCGTTTGTAGTTGCGGTTAATACGGGGAATGGTCACAAGCTTCGACCAGAATCTGCGAAGAGGTCCGGCGTGCCTAATAGCACCCGATCTTGCGTAATCAACAAGCTTTTCATAAATCTCATCCGTTGTAATAGCAGCCTTGCTCTCATCGAGCTTAACCCTGTTACGCAGGCTGAGGATGGGAGGTACGGGAGGCCTGTCTTCGGTCCTGAACCTGATGGTGTCGGGGATGTTCAGCGAGAGAAGCTCAAGGTGCATATAACGCTCGTGCTGGGAGTTGAACTCGCGGACAAGCTTGTTATAAACCTCAATATCCTCGTGAAGCCATCTGCTCCACACTCTCTGCGAGCGTCTGACGCCCGTCTTGGTCGCGGAATAAAGCCTCTTACATTCAATTTCGATTACGCCACCGACTCTTGCGATGTACTTAAGAGCGATAGCATCCTTTTCGGTAAGCTTGGTATTGACGATCTCAAGGAATTCATCCTGCCTGGGAAGAAGCACCCTGAGGAAGCCCTGGGGTCTGACGTGCAGCTTACGCATAAACCATACGTTGATCTCGCTGCCAACCAGCTTCCACCAGTTAGCCACGTTATCAATGGAGGTCATACTCCTTGCACGAAGAGCCCTTCTGAATCTCTCCTCGATCATCTTGGACTCGAGGTCAAGTGCGGTTTCAACCGTACATCCGGAGCGAATATCCTTCGCCTCCTCCTCGGCCTCGTCGGTATCAAAGGTATCAACGGCTCTGTTGCTGATGCCCGGGTGAGGATCGGTAACGCTTGCCGCACCGAGTATGAGCGAGCCCTGGCCCTGCATACCTGCATCAAGCACCACAGAGGCGTCTGTGCCGGCAAGCATCATAGGAATACCCGTGAAGGGTATTGCGGCCTCGCCCGTCTGACTGAATCCGATAAGAGGAACTCCGCCGGGAGTCATTCCCATAAGGGTAAGTCCGTCAAAGTTGGACTTCAGGAAGGGAACGCCCATCTCTGTAGCGTAGCCCATAGCTCCAACAGACATTATGGGAGCACCCGCATTGCCGCCGGCGGCACCCGAGGTACCGGTGTAGAGTCCGTAGCCGTGCCACTTATCGCCGACCGTTCTCGCCCTGCCGCCTATGGTCTCAATGATCTCTCTGCAGCAAACGATCTCGGGAAGCTTGATCATTCTGCCGTATCTGATGATCTCCTCTGCAACCGAGGTGGAAACCTGGGAGAACTTAACGCCGACCATCTCGGACAGCTGCTCTGCAGTTCTGTTATGAGCGTTGATAGAGTCAATGAACTTCTTCTTGTAACGTACAAGAACGTTGGGGAAGAAGGTAATTCTGCCGTAGCTGCGGTACTTAAGAAGCACCTTATTAATACCCGAAAGTCGCTCTCTCTCAAGAACGAGTCTCTCCAGCATAAGCCTTGCGGCGTTGCGGTCGGGACAGGTCTTCATCCAGCGGACTCTGAGGTTATAGATCTTACGGCCAAATTTAGTGTTGATGTTGTAAATCTTTTTCTGATAGGATTCGCTGTTGCGGTCGCTCTCGTGAACTACCGTCTCCAGTCTTAAGATCGCCGCATCCCGTTCATTGTTAAGGCGGGCGAGCTTACGCTCGAATCTATCCTTGCGTTTGTTATTTCGGTTTTCCCTGCCACGAAGTCCGCTCTTGGAGAACACCAGCGACTCGTCAACGAACCAGATCTCGGCGTTGGTCACCATTCTGTTCCACCAGGCTACGATGGGCTGTGCCCATACGAACAGGTGCTGAAG
>JAZNWM010000083.1:0-6400 GCA_045593345.1 Eubacteriales bacterium | reverse complement strand
CATAGAGCCGGACTGGCGGTGTACAGGACCTACGCCGTGAGTCATTCTCAGCTTGTGGAGATTCCATCTCTTGATTGCGCCGGTGTATCCGTGACCCTTTGTAATACCTGTGATGTCGACCTTCTCGCCTGCGGCGAAGGTATCGACGGTTACTACAGAACCTACTTCAAGTGCGGAGCAGTCGTCGAGTCTGAACTCCTTGAGGTGACGCTTGGGGCTGATGCCAGCCTTCTTGAAATGACCAAGCTGGGGCTTGTTTGCATTCTTCTTAACATCCTCGAATGCAAGCTGTACAGCGTTGTAGCCGTCGTTCTCGACGGTCTTCTTCTGTGCTACCACGCAAGGACCTGCTTCAATCAGGGTTACGGGTATTACGTTGCCTTTGGCATCGAAGATCTGAGTCATACCCAGCTTCTTGCCGATAATGCCTTTTTTCATCTTTTCCTCCATAGTTATTGGTTGACGGTTTTGATTTTACCTCTCGGCATCCGCCAACGTGACTTTAAGGTGGAGCAAATCGCTCCTCGGGATTTGAAGCTCCCGTTGTGTGCTTAATAATTAAGCCTTGATCTCGATCTCAACACCGGCGGGAAGCTCGATGCTCATAAGAGCTTCTACAGTCTTCTGACCAGGCTCGATGATGTCGATGAGTCTCTTGTGAGTACGCATCTCGAACTGCTCACGGCTATCCTTGTACTTGTGAACTGCACGAAGGATGGTAACGATCTCCCTGTCAGTGGGAAGCGGAATAGGACCGCTAACCTTGCTGCCGTTTCTCTTTGCTACGTCAACAACCTTTGCCGCTGCGGCGTCAATAATGGTGGAATCGTAGCTCTTAAGACGTACTCTGATTTTGTTCTGTGCCATTTTGTTTTCCTCCTTTTACGTTTTGCTTTACACCGTTTTAAGAAGGCGATGAGTTTTACACCGCATCGGGAGTATCATCCTCCCCCATCAAAATCAGTTCGGCAGATCCCCGCAGTGACTGACGAACCGAATCAAGTAATGCAGTGTGCCTTGCGGCCAACACTCTTGTTTCGCCCGGTTAAAATATCGGACATACTCCACGGAAATTCCCTACCTCAAGGGTAGCCACCTCCCGCTTCTTCGCATATCAAGCCTTTACATTATACCTTATATTTTAATAAAATGCAATAGGATTTTGAAAAAAAGTAAAAAATATTTTCTTAAATTTTTCACGAACTTTTCATTAGATTTTTGTATATATTGCACAATAAATATTTTATTCCGCCACCGCTAAGCAAAAATCAGACATCAGGGCGGTATTTTTTTCACTTTTTTCGTTTTTGTTTACAATTTATTCATATATTTGATGTAAAATAGATAGATGTAAGAAGAAGTTTTGCACGCCCTCGCGTGCGTGTATATTATTAAATGAAGGAAACCGTTTTATGAAGAAGCTTCAGACCATCGACCTATATCTTATTCCGCTGATTTTTGTCAGTCTTGCCGCGGCGACACTTCGCACCGTTGCCCTGCTGACCTCCTTCAGCACCGAATCTATGCATTTTGACGACGGGGTACTCTTCGGCATCTCGGCAATTATCGCAGGCGTTTCTGTCATCGCCTTCTTAAGCTATCTTTTCCTCGGCGAGAAGAACAGACCGCTTATATCAAGGAGCGATAACGCCGCATCGTATATCCCCGCAGGTATCGTCAGCACCGCCCTGCTCTTTATGGGTGTAGAGAATATCTCTATGGGTCTTGGCGGCTATCCCAAGGGAATTATCAGCATACTGTCACTTGTGACGGGTGCCCTTGCCCTGCTGTCAATCGCATCCTTCTTCCTCTCGGTGTTTATTGAGAAGAGGAATAATTTATACAAGGCTGCATTCAGCCTTTGCATCGTGATGTTCCTCGCCGTCTACGCCGCCCTGCTCTATTTCAATAAGGCCACGCATCCCACCAACTCACCTAACAGACTTATCGACCAGCTGGCATATCTGCTCGCGGCCATATTCTTCCTCTATGAGGCGAGGATCCCGCTGGGACGGGCAAGGTGGCGTGGCTACGTTGCCTTCGGCCTGTGTGCAGCTCTGATGGCGTTCTACTCGTCCGCCCCCGCCCTGATCTACTACTTTATCAGCGGATATACCCTGTCCGAGAGCCTTATTGAGAGCATACTCACTCTGACGCTGGCGATCTATATCGCGTTGAAGGTGCTACAGATAAAGCATCTGACCCCCGACAGCCAATGCAATGCGGCGAGAAGCATCGAGACCCTTGCCACTATGCGTGAGGATGAGATGAAGGCACAGCACGAGCCCCACGCGTGCGATACAGATAATATGGAAGAAAATGACGACACCGAGGATGCCTCCAACTACTCCTTCGACATTCCCGACGCCGAGGAGGGCGAGGGCATCGACGCCTAAATACAGCTAAAGGACTATTGATATGAAGAAAATTCTCGTCGTTGACGGCAACAGTATAATCAACCGTGCCTATTACGGTATGCGGCCGCTGACCACCAAGAGCGGCAAGACCACCCACGCGGTGTACGGTATGATCAATATAATTTCACGCCAGCTTAACGCTATAAAGCCCGACTACGCGGCGGTTGCCTTTGACCTTAAGGCACCAACCTTCCGCCATCAGATGTACGACGGCTACAAGGCAGGCAGACACCCCACCCCCGAGGATCTTATTTCCCAGTTTCCCGACGCCAAGGAGTGCCTAAGCCTTATGGGACTGCATATTCTCGAATTGCCCGGCTACGAGGCTGACGATATACAGGGTACGGTAGCCAAGATGGCTCACACGCAGCCCGATACCGAGGCTTATATTCTCTCGGGCGACCGCGACCTGCTACAGCTTATCGACGATAAGGTGACGGTGCTGCTGGCAACCAACACCGAGACGAAGCGTATGGACGGAGCAGCCTTCCGTGAGGAGTACGGCATTGACTCAAGATGCTTCGTTGATATGAAGGCTCTGATGGGTGATTCCTCGGATAATATACCGGGTGTTGCGGGTGTTGGTAAGAAAACCGCACAGACGCTCATTGAAAATTTTGACAGCCTTGAAGGAATTTATGAAAATATCGACGACAAGCGTATCTCCAAGGGAGTCCGCGAGAAGCTGCTCCGCGATCGTGAGAACGCCTTCCTCTCCCGCACTCTTGCGAGAATATGCACCGATGCACCCATCGGCAGAACGCTCGACCAACTTGAAAGACTCCCCATTGACGCAAGGGGGCTGTACCGTAAGTTCAGCGAGCTTGAATTGAACTCGCTTATAACGAAATTCGGCCTTACCGACTCTCCCGACGAGGAGAACAGGGAGATAGCCGAGGAAACCCTTCTTAGCACAAGGTCTTTATACACAGAATGTGATGCTAAAACCATCATAGAAAAGGCTACAAAACGCTTTTCTTTTGAGATTTTGGGTGGTATAGTTTACATTTCAAGCAAAAACGGGCATTTTTCCTACTCCGGAAGCCTGTCCGACGTGATGGATATTTTCGAAGGAAGCGAAGTGGTATGCTACGACGGAAAGGCACTTTATCACCTTCTGTCAAGGGCGGGATGCGAGGCTTGGGGGGCGAAATTCCTTGACCTTATGCTATACGCCTACGTGTTGAATCCCGGTGGCGGAAGTCCCACTCCTCACACCTTGGCAACCACCTTTGCAGGTAAAACGCCCGAGGCAGATGCCCCGTGCGGCTCGCTGTTCTTTGATATTGAGCGAGCTATGATGGAAAAAATCCGCGAGATTGGTGCAGAGAGCATTCTCGTTGACATCGAGCTTCCGCTGCTGAAGCTGCTGGCAAAAATCGAGGAGGCAGGCTTCCGCATTGATTCGGAGGGAATGCTGGAATACGGCGAGGCACTTGACGGCCTGGCATCCGAGCTCACCCAGAGAATTTATATGCAGGCGGGCAGAGAGTTTAACATCAATTCTCCAAAGCAGCTGGGCGAGGTTCTCTTTGAGGAGCTTGGGCTGCCCTGCAAGAAGAAAAAGACCAAGAGCGGATACTCCACCGACGCACAGACCCTTGAGGAGCTTCGTCAGTATTCGCCCATAATAGACGATATTTTAGAGTACCGCCAGGTGACCAAGCTTCGTAACACCTACGCGGCGGTTCTGCCCACCCTTGCCGACGATGAGGGACGAATCCATACCGATTTCAAGCAGGCACTTACCGCTACGGGCAGACTCTCAAGTGCAGAGCCTAACCTGCAGAATATTCCCATCCGCACCCGTATGGGCAGACAGATGCGTAAATATTTTATCGCAAGGGAGGGCTACTCGCTTGTTGATGCCGACTACTCACAGATTGAGCTTCGTCTGCTCGCTCACATATCGGGCGACTACACGATGCGAGAGTCCTTTATATCGGGGGAGGACATCCACCGCAGAACAGCGGCGGCGGTGTTCGGTGTTCCCGAGGAGCAGGTGACCGAGGAGATGCGTAAGTCCGCAAAAGCGGTAAACTTCGGCATAGTATACGGCATCGGCGGCTTCTCGCTGGCGAAGGACATTGGCACAAGCGTTGCCGAGGCAACGAAATATATCAAGAGCTACAAGATGAACTACCCCGACATTGACAGGTATCTTGACGAGGTAGTAAAGGAGGCCGAGCGTAACGGCTATACGACAACCGCCTTCGGCAGAAGAAGATACATTCCCGAGCTTCACTCGCAGAACGGAAATATGCGTGCCTTCGGCAGAAGGGTGGCGATGAACGCCCCGATCCAGGGTACGGCGGCGGATATAATGAAGCTTGCGATGCTACGCGTCGACGAGGCCCTCATTCGTGCAGGACTTGACGCCAGGATCGTCATGCAGGTTCACGACGAGCTTGTAATAGAGGTGCGTGACAGTCAGATCGACGCCTGCAGGTCCCTCGTAAAGAACGAGATGGAATCTGCCGCAGAAATCTCCGTCCCCCTTACCGTCGACGTGACGGTGGGCAAGAATTGGCTGGAGCAAAAGTAATAATTCAGAATTCAGAATGCAAAATTCAGAATGCAGACTACCGAAAACGCTTAATGCGTGAACAAAACAAAATAAAAAGGCAAGGATTCGCCGGTTCGTAAGAAACGCGGCTGAATTCTTGCCTTGTTATTATGCTTTCGGTCGAAAAAACGCTTGACCGTCAGGCTGTTTTAGTAAATAATAACCCGTTTAACGCCCTTTAGACTTCCCGTAGGATTATCCGAGGAGAACACCGTCTCGGTTATGCCGTTATCTCCCGCAAGCTTCAGACAGGAGGTGTGATAACGCTTCGCAACCGAGAAGAGCGTGTCGGAGGAGGTGGGATAGTAAACAGTGACCTTGGCAGCGTCACCCTCGTAGCTCTCGTCCTCAAGAATGGTCATCTCGGAGAGAACCGTCTTCTGCTCGGAGGACAGAATGCTTACCCGACCGTCAAGCCTACAGGTGGCATAGAGCTTATCTTTATCAAGGGTTGCTGTGGTTTCCGAGCTGTGAATCTCTACTTCCGCCTGACAGCTTTCATCAATTTGACAATTAAGGTTTACATTTATTTCAAAAGGCGAGGTAAATCTTATAGGCACGTAGGATATTTTATCACCGACCATCTCGGAGGCTATGCCGCTGTACCGTATCTCGCCTATGATATTTACGCATCCGTCGGTCAGGACCTTCTCATCCACCTTCGGCGTGGAGGTAAGGAATAACACCTCGCGAAGCTCCTCCGACTCAATCTCGCTGCGGTCAATCCCGGAATTGTGACTGCTATTTACGCCGACAGAGTCGCGAAGAGTGGTATAAGAGAAGCCATCGTAGGCGTTGTCGGTAGGACGCTCCTTAAGATAAGCGTCAAGAATAAGCTCTACTGACTGATTCTGCTCACCGATAACGCACATCTCCACAATTCCCGACAGCACTACCTCGCATCCTCCCTCGTCGGCATTTACAGCAGAGGTAAGCGACGTCACGGTAAGCTGGGGTGTCAGGAGCATATCAGGTGTTATTCCGTCAAAATCCACACCCTCGTCAAAGGCTACCGTCTTTTCCACGCTGTAGGCAGGCTCGTCGGCGTTCTGAATTACCGCCCTCATACAGAGCTTTCCCCTAACGTATGCACGATTTTCCTCCCCGCGTAGCTCTTCCACCACCGTTTCGGCAGAGGAATAGATCACCCGAAGCTCGTCGGCGATAGCCCCCTCAAGCCTTGCCACAGACTCGGCGTACTCCCTCTCGCAGACCGAGGAGGTCTGTACCGTACGGACGCTGACAGACCCGGTATTGACCTCGGGCAGAAGGTCGGTGGCAAATCCGCTGCCCGACACGCTGTGCACCTCCCTCTCGGACAGGCGAACGCTGCCGACGAGAGAAGCCTTGGCGTTTATTTTACGGGGCGAGAGCAGTCTTACTGCATAATTTGACACGCGGGTGTCGGCAATTGAGT
>JAZNWM010000082.1:0-2526 GCA_045593345.1 Eubacteriales bacterium | reverse complement strand
GGCTACGATGCGACTTTGCATTTCACCTCTGCCTGCTACGCGGAAGCTGTCAGTGGTATCACCGTCCTCTACACGAAGCGAGACGTCGCGCAAAAGCTCCTTGTAAAGACGTGCGCGAAGGTGGCGCGAGGTAACGAACTTTCCTTCCTTACCTGCGAAGGGGGAGTCGTTAACCGAGAAGGTCATCTCCATAGTGGGCTCACCGACCTTAACGAACTCCAGCGGCTCTACCTTCGCAGGAGAGCAGACGGTGTCACCGATGGAAATATCCTCGCATCCCGAGAAGCAGATGATGTCACCCACCTGTGCCTCGGTTACGGGAACACGCTTAAGTCCGTCGAACTGGTAGATTGAAACGATCTTGGCAGGGCGGTTTTTGCTGTTGCCGTGGTAATTGCAGACCACGACACCCTGTCCCTGCTTCAGCGTGCCACGCTCGATGCGTCCGATGCCGATACGGCCAACGAAATCGTTGTAGTCGATGGAGGAGACGAGAAGCTGAAGGGGCTCGTCCTCCTCGCCGTCGGGAGCGGGCATATATTCAAGAATTGTGTCAAGAAGGGGTGTAAGATCCTTGCCGGGAGTGTGAGGATCAAAGCTGGCAGTGCCTGCCCTACCCGAGCAGAAGAGCATAGGAGAGTCAAGCTGCTCGTTGGTGGCATCAAGCTCCAGAAGAAGCTCCAGCACCTCGTCACCGATCTCGTCAAGGCGGGCGTCGGGACGGTCAACCTTGTTCACTACGACGATAACGCGATGGTTCATCGCGAGGGCCTTCTCAAGCACGAATCTGGTCTGGGGCATCGGGCCCTCGGCAGCATCAACGAGAAGGATAACGCCATTTACCATCTTAAGAATACGCTCAACCTCGCCACCGAAATCAGCGTGGCCGGGTGTGTCGATAACGTTGATCTTAACGCCCTTATAATGAATGGCGGTGTTCTTCGCAAGGATGGTAATGCCACGCTCACGCTCCAGATCGTTGGAGTCCATAACTCTGTCCTCGGTCTCCTGGTTCTCGCGGTAGATACCGCCCTGGCGAAGCATCTCGTCAACCAAAGTGGTCTTGCCGTGGTCAACGTGGGCAATTATTGCAATATTTCTTAAATCAGTACGCTTCATACAGTAAGCCTTTCAACAAGTAAAAAATTCAACCTAATTATTTTAGCACAACCGCCGACAAAATGCAATATTTTCCGAGTCAAAATATATAAAAAATTTAACTTTTTTTGTTAATATAGTACAAAAGCAGCCTTTAGTTGTGTTCTCCAAAGGTAAATCCCTCGCCATTTATCTCATGTGCACGTGAAATGCTGACGAATGCGGTAGGATCTATACGCTTGATAACGTTCATAAGTGTGGCGTATTGGCTCATCGTGAAGGTGACCGAGAGGACGGTCTTTGCCTCGCGAGAATAGCCGCCCGATGCCGCGAACATCGTGGTGGTTCGCCTTACCTCGTTGCGAATGGCGAGATTAAGCTCCTCGTACTTATCCGACACGATCTGGGCGGTAAAGGCCTTGTCATTGCCGATGAAGATACGGTCAATAACCATCGCACCGATCCAGGCGGAAATAACTCCGAGGAGGGTGACGATAAGATCCTTAATAACAAATAGTCCGCATATAACGGTAACCGCGTCTATAATGAAGATAATGGTAGAGCTCTTCCACCTCTTAACGAATTTGCAGATGATGAAGGCAATAATATCCACGCCACCCGTAGAGCCACCGCCCAGGAAGGTAAGAGCACAGCCCGTACCGACGCAAAGGCCGCCGAATAGTGCACTGATTATCAGGGCAATATCCGCGTGGGGCGAGGATGCGAGATGCAATATACCGCCCAGCACGTCGGGAGCAACCAGCCGCATAAAGAGAGATATGGCAATGGGATAGATTATTGTAGACACAAGTGTTTTAAGAGCAAAATCCCAGCCCAGAACGATAAGTCCCAGGAAGAACAGCCCCCAGGTAATTATACCGATAACAAGGTCGATGGGGATCGCACCCGCGATGATCTCGTTAATAATAATGGAAATACCCGTAACGCCGCCCGTAACCAGATTAAATGGCACGACAAAAACCGCACAGCCGAAGGCAAGGATCAGCGTTCCCGCCACGACGAGCAGAAGATTCTTAAGCTGGAGCAGAAGCTCTGCCTTAGTATACTTGATTTTTTTCATAGAACCACGCCTTTCTCTAAAAGAAATGAAATCCTAACAATATATTTTACCATAAATAAAAGATTTTTGCAAGAAATCGGAGCTATTATTTATATTTTATTTTCAAAAGATCAGCCTTGCCCCTTCGCAATAAAAAAACGGCGGGAAATCCCGCCGTTTTGGTTTTGGTTATATATTTATTAATTCATCTTCCTTTTTATTCTTTATTATCTGCCCTACCGGCCTCATATAACCGCAATACTTATCCATTATAGTACGAGATAGGATTGCCTATTCCGTCATAGGTGATCGTATGTCCCGCAAATGAGGTCAAAAGATCTCCCCATTGGGAGTCGGTGTCTTTATCC
>JAZNWM010000081.1:0-6985 GCA_045593345.1 Eubacteriales bacterium | reverse complement strand
AGATTTTTGCTATATTGGGCAGAATTTATGAGGCAGACTTCATTTTCCGACCTTATCAATACTTGATCGCACTTGTAATCAGAGTAATATGCCACCGTCTCGGTGTTGCTGCTTGAGATACTGCTGACGGTAGGCAAAACTGTGCACACAGCGTAAAGACCGAGCAGGACGGCAATGGCAATTTTCTTATTTTTCAGCTTCAGGATCAGGAACAGAGCAAAGCAGACGGTGTAAATAATAACCGCCACCTTAACGTACTCAAAATTTGATGAAACATAGCTAATCTTTATGGATGAAAAAGCACCCGCCAGGAAGGTCATGATGCTGCACAGGGGTTTTATCAGCCATCCGATAGGTATAATCCAGCCGATAAGCAGCATAATACAGCCAAGATACATTATTATTTCCGCCAGGAAGGAAAAAATAAGCGTGGTGATTGGTGCCAGAATAGAAAATCCGCCGAAGGACATAGTCGAAACGGCAAGGGTGGAACTGATTGCAAACACCGACACAAGTATTGCAAGAATAAATTTGGCGATTATCCTCTTCAAGCCTTCCTTGGGCATATTAAGCTTCGCCGCAAATTCCGAGAATGCTATGATTCCGAAGGTTGCAAGTGCTGACAGCCATAAGGAAATATCAAGTATAGCGTGGGGCGTAAAGATGCAGATAATAAGCACCGCCACCGAAAGCGAGGTCAGCGAATCTTTCGTCCGCGAGAGAAGGAACAGCACCGATGCAAGAATAAGCATAACTCCCGCACGCACCACCGAAACCGAGAAGCCTGTTATCGCCATATAGACAAGAACGAAGGCCGAGATTATTGCAACTCTCGGCTTTTTCTTTACCTTCAGTAGTGAGAGAGCCTTTCCTATACCCATTGACAGTATTGCAAGATGCATACCGCTGAGGGCGAGGATATGAGATATACCGATTCTCTTGAAATCCAGCCGAAGCTGGTCGGGCAGATAATCTCGCTCGCCAAGAAGCAGGGCCGAAAGAATTGCACCTGTATCCGAGCTTGACATATTGATGATATATCTTGTCACGTGCTCTCTGATACGACCAAATCTGGTTCTGAGAGTGCCCTTTGTATACTCAATTATCTGAAGCTCCTCAATATCCGAGGCGTAGGCGTTTATACCTTTGGAGATATTGTAGGTATAGCTCTCGTCAGAGAAGCCGTCCAGGGTAGCCTTAAAGCTGATTCTTGCACCCTCTATTACTCCCTTGGCATCGGTCTTTGTCGGGTAGGCGTAAAGGTGATAGCCCTTGGATTTTTCGTTGATGCTATCAACCTTGACAAGAAGTCTCAGACTGTAGGAGGAGGACTCCGAAACCTCCTCAACAACACCCACGACCTCCACCTGCCCGTCGTATATATCATAGGCCTTGAAGCTGAGATCAAAGTATAAAAATGATAGCAGGCAGGAAAAAAGAATTGTGACCGAGCCGATAAGGCACAGCCTTCTTTTGTCCTTCAAATTTTTCAAAAACAGAGAGATAATCCCGAGCAGAACTGCAATTACGATGACTGAAAGCTTGACCCAGGGATTATCAAGGGTGAATAATAAAAAGCCGCCAAGTCCAATACACAGTATCAAGCATAGCGGCCTTTTTTCAAATATGTTCATTGATCAATCCGTCACTTGTTTTCTTTGGGAAAGCGAAGAGCCGAGCCCTTTGGAATTACGAAGTTGAACGCACCCTCAATAACGGTGAAATCAACCGTTTTGGCATTGAATATCTCGCCGTCTATACAGATGGGCTGGGGCTGCTCAAATTCCATTCTGAAGTGCTTGTCTTGTACGTATCTTATGAACCTTTGTGCACTCTTTTTGTCAACGAACGTACCGTCCTTGTAGGAGCTGATAAGCTGAATAAAGGTAAGCCTTGACACCTTGTCGATCATACAGATATCCATAAGCCCGTCGTCAAGAACCGCCCGCGGTGCCGATTTGAAGCCGCCGCCGCAGAATTTTCCGTTTCCTATGGCGGTAAGGGTAAGCTCCTTCTCAATAACCTCGCCGCTGTCAAAAATAATCTTCATTTTAGTGCCGAATCTCTTGAAGAAGAATCCAACCACGACGCCAAGCACGTAAGAAATACCGGGTGAAATAAATTTGTACTTACGGAATTTATCCGCCTCTATAACAACAGAGCAGTCAAAGCCGATGTTTACCATATTTACGCAGTAATCATCGTTGCATTTGATAAGGTCAAATGGCTGTGCCACACCGTCGATTTGTGCGTTAATGTCGGCAAACAGACGTCTGCTTTTAAAATTCCTGACGAAATCGTTGCCCGAGCCGTTAGGTATAACGCCGAACTCTATATTAGGGTTTGCAGGAGCACTGTTGGCTATCTCGTTAATCGTACCGTCACCGCCGACGCAGATAAATCTCTGCTTTTCATCGGGGTACTCCTTTATCATAGATCTGACGTAGGTAATTGCATCCTTCGGATAGGTGGTGTAGTATATATGATAGCTAAGGCTTCGCTTCGCACAGGCGTCAACGATATCCTGCTCCATCCCTTTCTGTTGCGGACTGCGTCCCGATTTGGGATTTAATATAAAGTGATAAATCACAGCAAGGTCCTCCATCGTATTTTCTTGCCTTTGATTATATCAAAGAAAGACAGATTTGTCAAGTTTTATTGACTTTTTGGAATTTGTATATATAAATGTCGGTAAATAAGCCTATTTTCTCTTGTTTTTGCAATTTGCGACTATGAAATCGTGATATGCCTTCGCTGCCTGCTCGGTCTTATTGGTGCCGAACTCATAATACCTTCTGCCCACAAGATCCTTTGGCAGATAATCCTGCCTTACGTAATCGTTTTCATAATCGTGGGGGTAAATATATCCTTCAAAATTCGGGCTCTGAAGATGCTTCGGTATATTCTGACCCAGTCCCTTCGCAATATCCTCGCTTGCGGCGTGATATGCCAGATATGAGGTGTTTGACTTCGGTGCGGTGGCAAGAATTGTGACGATATTTGCAAGGGGAATTGCTGCCTCGGGAAGACCGAGTGCCCTTGCACTCTCGGTGCAGGCGTATGCCAGAGATGCCGCCTGTGGATATGCTGGGCCGATATCCTCGCTTGCTATAACGAGAATTCTGCGGCAGGCAGAAAGAAGATCGCCCGAGGCAAGTATCTTCGCAAGGTAGAATATAGCCGCATCGGGATCTGAGCCGCGAATAGACTTCTGAAGGCAGGAGAGCAGATCGTAATGCACGTCACCGTTTCTGTCGTAATGACCGACCACAGAGGGCAGCAGAGCAGTTACCGCATCGGCGGAAATCTCGCCGTCCGAGATATAATAGGCATTCTCGAGGACGCCTATGCTCATTCTCACGTCACCTGCACAGGCTCTCGCAATTGAAAGGAGAACCGATTCGTCCGCCGTCTTCTCGGTAGAGAAATCCTCATTCAGTATTTTGATAGCACGGCGAAGCGAGGGGATACAGTCCTCGGGTGTCACCGACTTGAATTCAAATACGGAGGATCTTGAGAGCAGGGCATTGTAGACGTAATAATATGGATTTTCGGTAGTGGATGCGATCAGCGTTATCCTGCCGTTCTCCATAAACTCAAGCAGAGATTGCTGTTGCTTCTTGTTAAAGTACTGAATCTCGTCAAGATAGAGAAGGGTACCGTTCTCGCTGAAAATATTGTCGGTGGAGGATATGACCTCCTTGACGTCGGAGAGCGACGCAGTAGTTGCATTCAGCTTATAAAGCTGCATTCCGGACGTTTCGGCAATAATATTTGCAACGGTGGTCTTTCCCGTACCGGGAGGGCCGAAGAATATCATATTAGGTATTCTGTTGTTTTCGGTAAGACGGCGGAGAATTCCGGTCTTACCGACGAGATGTGCCTGACCTGCGATCTCGTCAAAGCAGGTGGGTCTCATTCTGTCGGCAAGTGGTTTTTGTGCCATAGCTATAGGCCTTTCTTGGGGAGTAATAAAATTCAAATTGCAACAAAACGCGGTGCATGGATTGGTTTATGATATTGTTGATGACGCAATGTTCATTCGTCTGTCGGTCTCTGCCTTCAGTCCCGCGTGGGCGTCAAGCTTCAATTCGGGATCAAGCTCAACAATGGATTTTGCAACCGAAAACGCCGTCGTAAGCAGCTCGGCTGAATCGCACATAGAAGCAAATCTGAACTCGAAACCGCCGCTCTGCCTTAAATTATCATCCGAAACTGAAGAGAAGAAGTCTCCCGGGCCTCTGAGAAGGAGGTCCTTTTCTGCAATCTCAAAGCCATCGTAGGTGGTTCGCATAACGTCAAGACGCTCTCTTGATTTTGGCGATCTTATGTCGGACACAAGCACGCAGTAGGATTTACGCTGACCTCTGCCGACTCGTCCGCGTAGCTGGTGAAGCTGGGCCAGACCAAAACGTTCGGCGTTCTCGACTATCATAAGGGTGGCGTTGGGAACGTTTACGCCTACCTCAATTACGGTGGTAGATACCAATAGCTTCGTTTCGCCCGAGGCAAATCTCGACATAACCAAATCCTTTTCGGCAGATTTCATCCTGCCGTGAAGCAGATCGCAGGAAATATCGGGCAAGGCGGCTTTCATATCCTCGGCGTGCTCCTTGGCGGTGCGAAGGTTAAGCGAGCTTTCGTTTATTACCTCGCCGGTGGTATAGTCGCAGATAAATGCATCCTCCTCGTTCCTTTCGATGGCAGGGCAGACGATATAGCATTGTCCGCCAAGCATTACCTGCTTTCTGATAAAGTCGTTAAGCCGCAGTCTGTAGCCCTCGTCAACCACAAAGGTATCAACCCTCTGTCTGCCCTTGGGCATCTCTGTAATTCTTGAAATATCAAGATCGCCGTACATAGTAAGTGCCAGCGTCCTGGGAATTGGCGTTGCACTCATAACAAGAAGATGAGCCTTTGCAGATTTTTCTTTCAGCTTCGCACGCTGACGCACGCCAAAGCGGTGCTGCTCGTCGGTTATAACGAGGGCGAGATTTGAAAAATCAACGTTATCCGATATAAGTGCGTGTGTTCCTACGATAACGTCTATCTTGCCGGATGCAAGAGCCTCCTTGATACGACGCTTTTCTTTCGCCGTAGTAGAGCCAAGCAGCAGCTCAACGCGGATATCAAGTCTGCCGAGCAGACGGTGAAGCTCATAAAAATGCTGTCTTGCAAGAATCTCGGTAGGAACCATAAGGGCTGTCTGATAGCCTGATTTCGCAGTAATATATGCAGCCGCGGTCGCACATACGGTCTTTCCGCAGCCAACGTCACCGACAATTATTCTCGCCATAGGCGAAACCTTGCCATCCTTACCGATGACGGTATCGCGATATACGTCGTTTATAGCCTGCTTCTGCGAGGAGGTAAGCTCGTAGGGAAAAAGGTCGGTAAGCGGGGTGAGAGAGCAGGGCGAAAGCTTGATACCCTCGCCGCGTGATTTCTGCGATGCGGACATTGAAATGCCGATTCCAAAGTACAGCATCTCGTCAAATGCCAGTCTTCTCTGTGCTTTGAAAAGTGCATTCTCATTCTCGGGAAAATGTGCATTTTTTATAGCATAGGTAAGCGTCGGGAGAGAGTTAGCAATTCTGATATTATCGGGAATCGGGTCGATAATTTCGGGCAGAATGTCATTTATTGCGGATTTTATAAGCTTGTCTATCTGCTTTGAGGACAAGCCCTCGGTCAGCGGATAAATAGGGACAAAATCGGGCAGAGGCATCAACTCAATATATGGCTCGTATTTTGGGTTCGCCATCTGAAGACGGCTTTTCGTGGCGGTCACCTTGCCCCAAAATCTGAAGGTAGAGCCAATGTGAAAAACATCCTTTACGTATGGGGCGTTGAAGAAGGTTATCTCTACCGACCCGCTATCGTCAAAGGCACGGAATTTTGAAAGAGACAGCCCGCGTCTGATATTTGCCGTTTTGACCTCGCTCGCGACGGTGAGAAGATACGCCGCCTGCCGCTCGGGATCAAACTGTGAAAGAAGACGGACGTCGCCACGCTTCTCATAAGCACGGGGGAAGAAATATATCAGATCACCGACGGTACGGATGCCAAGCTTTTCGAGCTGTGCGGCACGAACCTTTCCCACACCGTTCAGAGCAGAAACGGGGGTGCTTTGAGTAAGTCTTGCCATATTTTTGCCATCTCCTTTCGTGAAAATATTTTTTTACAAATACATTTTACAACATTTCGTCGCGTTTTTCAATACAAAATGTAAAAATTACCTTAAAAACCGTTTGTTTACATTATTTTAAAACAAAATAATAAAAAAATCTTTACAAAATTAATATGTTGTGATATAATATAATGAAATATTTTGTTTGGAGAAAATATGAAAACAGAATTAAAGAAACCCTTATCAATCAATAAGACTCTTTTGATATTATCTCTCATAACCCTGCTGCTCGGTGTAATTTCCTGTCTGCTTGGAGAGGCTATTATCGCCCTCCTCATAGGCCCCTTGTCCGCACTTTATCTATTTGACACCAGGTCAAAGCGTAGCGTCAGCATTATCGTATCGCTTCTGCTTCTGGCTATGAATTTTATCTCACTTTTTATAGGGCTTGCGGTTTCGCTATTCGCCCCCGCCGCGATTATTCTCGCAATTATGCTTTCCTACGCCTTTGCGAAGGGGCATAGCAAATCAGACGTTGCGTATCTGATGACGGTTATCGCTTCCTTGCTTGTGCTTTGCGGCTATCTTCTGTTTGCAATGATGGAGCGTGATATCTTTACACTTGAGGCGGCGGTTGAATTTTATACCGTATTCATTGAGAATCTTCGCGAGGTATTCGTCGGCACTATGATGGATATTTATTCTGCATCGGGTGTTGAGATTACTGCGGATATTGTGGGTGGCGTCTTTGATCACCAGATCAATATGACTATTTCCTACTTCTTAATTCTCGGATTCGCTATAACGGGCATAGGAATGAAGCTCTTCAGCACTATCGTTCGCCGTCTTTCAAGC
>JAZNWM010000080.1:0-2793 GCA_045593345.1 Eubacteriales bacterium | reverse complement strand
CCTCAAAAATCTCGTTGTCATTGTTTTATTAAATATATCGAAAAGTAGGAAAATAAAATGAGAAGAACAGTAATCGCAGGCAACTGGAAGATGAATATGTCGCCTGCACAGACTAAGGCGTTTATCACCGAGCTTGCTCCTATGGTAGCAGGAATGGATAAGTGCGATATCGTGCTTTGCGTTCCTTACGTTGATATTGCAACCGCTGTTGAGGCGGCGAAGGGCACTAACATCAGGATCGGTGCCGAGAACGTCCACTATGCCGAAAGCGGTGCATTCACCGGTGAGATCAGTGCAAAAATGCTCCTTGAGATCGGTACAGAGTACGTTGTTATCGGTCACTCTGAAAGAAGACAGTACTTTGGCGAGACCGATGCAACCGTTAATCTTCGTACCAGGGCTGCCCTTGCAGCAGGCCTTAAGGTTATACTTTGCCTCGGCGAGGTTAAGGACGAAAGACTTAACGGAATTACCGATGAAGTGGTCAGAATGCAAACAAAACTTGACCTTTTGGGCGTTTCTGCCGAGGAAATGAAGAATGTTATCATCGCATACGAGCCCGTTTGGGCGATTGGAACAGGCCTTACCGCGACTCCCGAGCAGGCTGACGAGACCTGCGGCACGATCCGTGCGGCACTTGCCGAGATATACGGCAGCGAGGTTGCCGAGGCTACCACTATCCAGTACGGCGGCTCTATGAACGACGGCAACGCGGCAGAGCTTCTTGCAAAGGTGAACGTTGACGGCGGTCTTATCGGCGGTGCATCGCTTAAAACCGACAAATTTACCGCTATCGTAAAGGCGGCAAACCTGTAATTTATACCCCTCCGACTGCCTGTCGGCAGAGAAGAAAGTCCCGGGATATTTTAGTGTTCCGGGGCTTTTTTATTTTCTTTTCGGGCTGAAAATAATATTATTTATTACCCGTAAAAAAATACGCGTACCTATTGACTTTTTAAATGATATTTGATATAATTAATGTGTATAATAACATTTGTTAACAAAATCCGCCATTTTGCGGAAAGAGAGGTATTGATTTATGAGCGATTTCCTCGGTATGTTTGACAGCGAAAAGAAGGATCAGCTTAACGCACTCCGCGAGACGCTTGATGCCGATAAGAAGCGTGTCTCAGACGAGCTTGCTTATTATAAGGCTGTTGCCAAGGACGTTAAGAAGGCTAAGAAGCGTGTTGAGGCTGCACAGGCAGCTTATGACAAGCGTGAGTCGGATAAGAACGCGACGAGGCTTGAGAACGCAAACGACGAGCTTGCCGCATCCATCGGCTCCTTTAACGAGAGCGAGGCACAGATCAAGCTTTTGCTTGAAACCGTACAGGCTGACTACTCCAAGATCGCCGATATGTATCACGGCAGGAAGTCGGCGAAGATTATGGAGGCGTTTGAGAAGTACAACAGCTCGGTTTTATCCCGTATAATTGATATCCAGACATATACAGAAGCGGACGCGTATCTTGAGTCCGAAGAAGAGGAGGAAGTAACACCCATGGCAATTCCCGAAATTCCCGTAGCAAGCGGCACACCCAATCCTGCAGCAGCTCCCCAGCCTGCACCCGCTCCCGCACCCGCGGCTCCCGTATACGGCCAGCCCGCAAATCCCTATCAGTATCCCCAGTACATACCCGTACCTATGCCTATGCCTTATTCCTATCCGCCCCAGCAGGCGGCAGCAGCTCCCGAGGCAGCGGCTCCCAATATCGCTCCCGTTTCCATCGACGTTTCTCCTATGCTTGAGAAGGCACTTGAGGCGACCCTCGCGAAATTTGTTTCTGCCTTTGATAAGAGAATAGAGAAGTTCGTAAACGAGCATCCCGTAAACATCCCCGTTGCAACCGCAGGCGGTGCATCCTATGCATCCGGCGAGATCGCATCTCTCGAGGGTGCTGTTCTTGAGGATGAGCAGGCTCTGCTTGATAAGCTTGCCGCTCTTTCCGAGACTCTTAAGAGCCTTACCGAGACGGTTAACCAGCTCAGTGCGGCTTGTGCTGAGATCTCTGCGAAGCAGAGTGCGGCAAACGATATGCAGAAGCAGACCAACGATATGCAGCGTCAGACTCTCCGTGAGCAGAAGGGCGTTCAGGTTGGTCAGAGAGTTATCAATCAGGATCAGGCTGTCGTCACTCAGGATCAGGCGGCTCTTCAGGAGCAGCAGAAGGCTCTTCTTGAGGGTCAGCAGGCTCTCGTTGAGGGTCAGCAGGCTATTGGCGAGGCTCACCGTCTTGTTGTTGAGAACCAGGCTGCAATCGACGAGGCCCTCAAGGCTTCTCTTGCTGCACAGAAGGAGGTTCTCTCCGCACAGCAGGCTATCAACGCAGGTAATGCGAAGGCTCTTGACGCTCAGAACGACGTTGCTGAAAAGCAGAGTGCTACTCTCGCTCTTCAGAAGGAGGCTCTTGCAGCTCAGAGACAGATGCTCCGCGATCAGAAGAATATGGTTGAGAAGCAGAAGGCTCTCGGCGGCGATGCTCCCAAGAAGAAGGCAAAGGCTGATGAGGCTGACGCACCCGCTGAAGAGAACGCATAAATTACATAAGCTGAAACGAAAAGGGACGGTCATCAAGACCGTCCCTAATGTATATAGGCTGATTTATCAACAGCCAAACCGCATCAGATAATTACCGTATCCGACTCAACCGCTTCATCGTGTCTTGCCGCCACCAGCTGAACCTGGTACGCTTCGATTATCGCATTCTCCAGTACTCTTCTGAACTCTGAGTTGATGGGATGCACGATATCGCGGTAGCTGCCGTCGGGATTCTTTCTGGAGGGCATTAC
>JAZNWM010000079.1:0-3346 GCA_045593345.1 Eubacteriales bacterium | reverse complement strand
GCTATAATTAACGCTGTCAAGCTATATACGAATTACGAGTAGCTTTGACAAATAAAGACACTTCTCATGTGTTTTCGGAAAGGATTTGAGATTTTAAGAAAATGGCAAAGCTCATTGAGTTGAAAGGAATTTCAAAATCTTACGACGGCGAAAAGGTTATTGACGGTATGAACCTTTACATCCGTGACGGTGAATTTATCACCCTTCTCGGTCCGTCGGGCTGTGGTAAAACCACCACACTTCGAATTATCGGTGGATTTGAAACCGCTGATGAGGGCGAGCTCTATTTTGACGGTGTTGAAATAAGCGAGGTACCCGCATATAAAAGACATATTAATACGGTCTTCCAGAAGTACGCCCTGTTCCCTCATCTTAATGTTTATGAAAATATCGCGTTCCCTCTCAGGCTTAAAAAGACGCCTGAGAATGATATAAAAAGACGTGTTGGCGAAATGCTTAAGATGGTTGCGCTTTCGGGATTTGAAAACAAGAGTGTAAGCACCCTGTCGGGCGGTCAGCAGCAGCGTGTTGCTATTGCCAGGGCTCTTATCTCTCACCCCAAGGTTCTTCTCCTTGGCGAGCCCCTCGGTGCTCTTGACCTTAAGCTGCGTAAGGATATGCAGAACGAGCTTAAGACCATTCAGCAGGCCATCGGCATCACCTTCGTATACGTCACTCACGATCAGGAGGAGGCTCTCTCTATGTCCGATACCATCGTGGTTATGGCAGACGGTGAAATTCAGCAGATCGGCACTCCCACAGATATATATAACGAGCCGAAGAACGCCTTCGTCGCCGACTTTATCGGCGAGAGTAATATCATCGACGGCGTGATGCTTGAGGACAGACGCGTTCGCTTCTCCTCCCACACCTTCGACTGTGTTGACGGCGGATATGATAAGAACGAGGCAGTTGACGTTGTCGTAAGACCCGAGGACGTTGACGTTGTAGAGCCCGATAAGGGTATGCTGACGGGTAAGGTCACCAGCGTCACCTTCAAGGGCGTGCATTACGAGATCATCGTTGATATCAAGGGCTTCAAGTGGATGATACAGTCCACCGACTACGTTGCCCCCGAGGCAACCATCGGCCTGTTCATTGAGCCCGAGGCTATTCATATTATGAAGAAGTCCAAGTATTCGGGCAAATTCGGCGACTATTCTTCCTTCTCGGACGAGCTTGACCAGCTTTCTGACGCGGATACCGCAGAGGAGTTCTGACGATGAAGAAGAAGCGTTCCGTTATGCATTCAATAGCGGCAGCTCCCCATATTTTCTGGGCTATTCTCTTTATTGTTCTGCCGCTTATCATAGTTATTTACTATACCTTTACGGATGACACGGGAGCGTTCAGCTTCGATAATATTTTATCTCTCGGCGAATACGTACCCATATTCCTGCTCTCTATAGAGCTGTCCGTAATTGCTACCTTCATTTGTCTTCTCATAGGATATCCCCTCGCCTACATAATGGCTAAGGCAAAGCCCGAGCATCAGAAGATATTCGTTATGCTGCTTATGCTTCCTATGTGGACAAACCTTCTTATAAGAACCTACTCCATAATGGCGATCCTTGACGACGGCGGTCTGCTCAACACCATTCTCGGTACCTCTATGCATATCGTCGGCACGAAGGGTGCGGTTATCTTCGGTATGGTTTACGACTTTTTGCCCTATATGGTTCTGCCCATCTATACCTGCATATCCAAGATTGACAAGAATATGTGGGAGGCGGCACAGGATCTGGGCTGCAACACCCTCCAGGTTATTACAAGAGTAATCTTCCCCCTGTCTATGTCGGGCGTTATCTCGGGCGTCACGATGGTTCTCGTTCCCTCCATCAGCACCTTCTATATTTCACAGAAGCTGGGCGGCGGTACCTTTGAGCTTATCGGTGACACCATCGAGCGTCAGTTCGTGACGGGTGCATACAACGTGGGCGGTGCGATTTCTCTCGTTATGATGATTCTTATACTTATATCCATAGGTGTAATGAACCGCTTCAGCGAGGAGGATGAGGGAGGTATCATAGTATGAAAAAGTATGCCTCCAGAATCTATCTCTGCCTCGTTTTCGCAATACTATACATTCCCATCCTTACCCTTATGCTCTTCTCCTTCAACAACAGCGAGAGCACGGCGAATTTTACCGGCTTCAGCTTTGAATGGTACGTAAAGCTATTCTCGGATGAGAATGCCTTCGTTGCATTGAGAAACACCCTTATTCTCGCGGTATCCTCCTCCCTGCTCTCCACCGTTATCGGTACTGCGGCGGCAGAGGGCATCTACCGTATGAGAAGCAAGTGGCTGAAGAGTGCGGTAAGCTCGGTCACCAACATTCCTATGATGAACCCCGATATCGTGACGGGAGTATCCTTTATGCTCTTCTTCGCGGCACTCGTGGGCCTGCTTAATATCGAGGACTACGACTCTATCGGCTTTGCGGCGATGCTTATCGCACATACTACCTTCTGCCTGCCCTACGTTATTCTGTCGGTTCTGCCCAGAATCAACGAGCTTGGCGACTCGCTTACCGAGGCGGCTCTCGACCTGGGATGCACTCCCTTCAGAGCCTTCTTTACGGTTAAGCTGCCAAATATTATGCCCGGCGTTCTATCGGGTATGGTAATGGCCTTTACCCTTTCTCTTGACGACTTCGTAATATCCTATTTCGTCAGCCCCTCTAACTTCCAGACCCTTCCCCTGCTCATATATTCTATGACCAAGAAGACGGTAAAGCCTGATATGTACGCACTCTCCACCATAATCATCATCACGGTATTCACCCTGCTTATCATATCGAATATCAAGAGCTTCAAGAAAACCGGAAGCGTAAAGCATAAGAAGGGAGGTCGTGCATAATGAAGAAATTCAAAATCGGACTTGTTCTTATCCTTTCGCTTATGCTGGCGGCACTTCTCTGCTCCTGCGGTGACGGCTCGGGCGAGGCGGTAAGGAAGGATTATCCCACCAAGACGCTTAACGTCTATAACTGGGGCGAATACATCTCCGACGAGGATGACGAGGAATGGGGACTTATCGACGTAAACACCGCCTTTGAGGAATACTTTAACGAGCAGCTCGCAGATAAGTACGGCTTCTACGTCAAGGTAAACTACTCCACCTACGCCACCAACGAGGATATGTACGCCAAGATCACCAACTCTGCCGTTGCCTACGATATCGTGATTCCCTCCGACTATATGATCCAGAAGATGATTGCAGGCAATCTGCTTATTGAGATTGACAGAACGAAGCTGTCCAACTACAAAAACATCAGCGATGACTTCAAGGGACTCTACTACGATCCCGAGGACAAATACTCTGTTCCCTACACCTACGGTATGCT
>JAZNWM010000078.1:0-10788 GCA_045593345.1 Eubacteriales bacterium | reverse complement strand
ACTGCAAGAGCGTGGCAATCGGGATTCTTACAGTGTAAGAACCTTAAGGTATTCTTCTCAAGCCTGGTCTTACAGGTGTCGCAAAGAGTGTCGGTGTGCGAGCCGTAATACTCAACGAGAGCAGATCTGTAATTGGGACGGCAATTCTTACAGCCGATGGAATTTATATGAAGCTTAACGTTGGTGAGTCCGAGTCTCGTAAGAACCGAGTTGGCAAGTGCTATTGCTGTAGCATCGGATGCGGGACTGTGAGAGCCGAACATCTCGGTGCCGAACTGAAAGAACTCGCGGCTTCTGCCTGCCTGGGGCTTCTCGTGGCGGAAGCAGGACATAATGTAATAATACTTAAGGGGCATAGGATCAGAGCATCTGCCGTTCTCGATAAGTGCTCTTACTACCGACGCCGTTCCCTCGGGACGCAGAGAAATGCTTCTGCCCTCGTCACGATCGGCAAAGGTATACATCTCCTTCTGCACCACGTCGGTGGTATCACCCACGCCGCGAACGAAAAGCTCGGTGTTCTCGAAGGTGGGAGTTCTTATCTCGCCGTAGCCGTATTTTTCGGCCTCCTCACGCATAACCCTCTCAATATGTCTCCAGAGAGGAGTCTCCTCGGGGAGTATGTCCATTGTGCCTTTAATTTTCTGAATCATTTTTATATCTCCTGAATTTATAATCCTTTGTCAATCGCCCGCGGCGGCCTATTGCTCCTCGTGGGCGGTGCGAAGAAGAAGCTCCAGACGCTCGCCATCGCCAATCCATTCAAGCATACCGATAACCGCCTCAAAGCCTGTTGCGGCACGGTAGTCGGCGGCGGATGCGTGCTTCGGGCGGTTAAGATGACCCGAATTTGCCGCACGTCTGTATACGTCACGCTCGTCCTCAAGAAGCAGGGGCTCTATCCTACGCATCATAGCCGCCTGTGCCTCGGCGGTGACGTATAAGAGGGCCGCCTCGTTAAGCTCTCCCGACTTACATATCCCACGCTCCACCAGCATACGCCTGACGTAGAGGGCGTGACGGGCATCACCAAGATAAGCCAGGGCTGCAACCGTAGGCAACGCTGCCCCGATAAGATTCTCGTGCATAGAAAAGCTCCCTTCACCGAGCGATGAGCGTTATTTACGCCACCTGCTCAAATAGTCATTTTTTCACAAATACATTGTAGCACAAAATTCCTATAAAATCAATACTTTACCCTTATAATATTTTTATTAAAAATTTTATTTATCTATTGCAAAAGCAAATTTGATATGATATAATAAAATAAAATATTATACGACCTGTGCCGTACGGTGATTTTTTCTCTTTTGGAGGGTGAGATGGAAGGCCTTGATTACATTCAGACTAACTATATTAGCCTCGCCGAGGAGATAGCCGAGCTTGGCAGAAGCGTTGGCCGTCGGGTGACTCTCGTCGCGGTTACGAAAAGCGGCAGTGACGACGAGCTTGTTGCCCTGGCGAAGGTGGGAATCGGCGATATCGGCGAGAACCGCCCCTCCGAGCTGAAAAGACGCGGCGAGCTGCTCGCCCAAAGGGGATTCAGACCCAGGCTTCACGAGATAGGCAGCCTTCAGCGAAACAAGGTTAAGCTTATTATTGATACGGTTGACCTTATCCACTCACTGGACAGCATCCCGCTGGCCGCCGAGATTGATAAGCAGGCAGGTAGGATCGGAAGAGTAATACCCGTCCTTATTGAGATCAATTCCGGCCGTGAGGAGCAGAAGGGCGGCGTTCTCCCCGAGGATGCCGAGGAGTTTTACAAGCAGGTAAGCGTTTTTTCAAGCATAAGGGTATGCGGTCTTATGACTATGGGCCCTGTGTGTGAGGATGCAGAGCTGCTACGTCCCTTCTTCCGCGAGACCAAGGCACTGTTTGACAGGTTGAATAAAGCCTATGGCTTCCCCGACGGCGGAATACTCTCTATGGGAATGAGCGACAGCTACAGAGTTGCCATAGAGGAGGGCTCTACGCTGGTCAGAGTCGGCAGGAAGCTATTCAAGAAAAAATAAAAGAAAGGATGACATAAAATGTTTGAGGATTTCATGAAAAAATTAAGAAAAGGTATCAGCGGCGATGAGGGTACCGATATTCCTTCATTCCCTGAATACGAGGAGGTAAAGCCTGTGAACGCAGAAAAGACAGAAGAACCCAAGAAGCCCGCTACTCCCATCGTAGCTAACAGCGGCGACACCGATGGAAACATCGAGCTTAAGGTGGTACACCCCGCTTCCTTTGAGGAGGTTGGCGAGATCGCAGATTATCTTATTGAGGGATGCACAGTAGTGCTCAACCTTGAGCTTCTTGACGGCGTACAGACCGTACGTATGCTCGATTTCCTTAACGGTGTGACCTATTCCACCGACGGAGAGATCAAGAACGTTGCCAAGAATACCTACATCATCACTCCCCACAACGTAGATATTTCCGAGGACAACTGATAGGCGTTTTTCGCCAAAATACAGAGGCTGCTCCGCAGATCAGCCTGAGCCTACTCAGGCTCGGGAGGGTGTTACGCGGGCAAGACGCAACGTCTAATCTGCCTCAGTGGACGTCAGAAATAGCGAAGCTTTCGCCTTTATTTGTCTGACAAACAGAATGAGGCTGTCGCAACTCTCGTTCGCGACAGCCTGTATTTTTTAGAGGAAGCAATGCAAGAGATATTTTATATTTTAGCAAAAATCGTATCCATAGTTATCGACGTGGTGTCTATAGCTATGCTGGTACAGATAATACTGCAGTTCTTCGTTGATACGACGCAGAACCGCATATATATCTTAGCCTGCTTTATTACCGAGCCCTTTATCGCACCGGTGCGACTGATTCTGGCACGACTGAACATACTGCAGGATTCGCCTATTGACTGGGCATTCTTCATAACGTCGATATTGCTCGGTATAATCGGCAGTATTCTGCCACCAATATAGACCGCGTGGCAGAGCGAATTTTTTCAGGAGCTTATTATGACCTTATTTGTTAAAAGAAAGCCGAAGGACTATATTCTCTATTCGGCAATAATTATAGCCGGTATTTTTCTTGACCAGCTCACCAAGTTTTTAGTCACGAAGTATATGACCCTGTATCAGTCTATTCCGCTGATAAAGGGCTTTCTCCACCTGACCTATACCACGAACGACGGTGCGGCCTTCGGAATGATGGACGATCCCAGCCAAAGATGGATATTCCTCCTAATCTCGTCGCTGGCGATCCTTGCCTTTGCCGCATATCTCTACCTCGGCCACGCCGACACCACGCTGTACGGCGTAGCTATGGCTATGGTTATCTCGGGCGGTATCGGTAATATGATAGACCGCCTGGGAATCGGCTTCTACGTCAATGCCGACGGAATGGGCGAGGTCGTTGATTTCATTGACTTCTGCGGTATATGGAACGCCATCTTCAACGGTGCGGATTCCTTCGTCTGCGTGGGTGCGGGCCTGCTGATGCTGGCACTTGTCCTTGATCTCATCAAGGAGAGCAAGAAGGAGAAGGAAAAGAAGTCAGCTCCCGACGGTCAGGTTATAGAAGAGACCAATGCCGTATCCGAGGACGAGCAGGACGAAAACAGAGAAGGCGTAGATCAATGATTTACACCGTAAACGACTCTGACAGGGGTAAGCGTCTCGACGCCCTTTGTGCCGAGGTGGCCGAAATAACCAGGTCCCAGGCGGCAAGGCTGATTGAGGAAGGCCACGTGACGGTATGCGGCAGAGCCGAGGCGAAAAAATATGCCGTAAAGGCAGGCGACAGCATTGACATTACCCTGCCCGAATGCAAGGAGGCCGAGGCTGTTGCCGAGAACATTCCCCTTGACATAATCTACGAGGACGAATACATAATCGTTATCAACAAGCCCAAAGGGATGGTGGTTCATCCCGCACCCGGAAATTACAGCGGAACGCTGGTGAACGCCCTGCTCTATCATTGTCGCGACTCGCTGTCGGGCATCGGCGGAGTTATGCGACCGGGAATCGTACACAGAATCGATAAGGACACCTCCGGTCTGCTCGTGGTTGCAAAATGCGACGAGGCACACAACGCCCTGTCCGAGGAGATGAAGCATCACGGCATAGTACGCGAGTACCGTGCATTAGTAACGGGCGGCTTCAAGGATGACACAGGTACTGTGAATTATCCCATAGGACGCCACCCTGTAGACCGCAAAAAAATGGCGGTCATCCTTTCGGGTGACCACACCGCGAGAGAGGCTGTCACTCACTACCGTGTGCTTGAGCGTTTCGGCGGAGTATCCTATCTCGCATTAGAGCTTGAAACGGGCAGAACGCACCAGATAAGAGTGCATATGTCCTACGTGGGTCACGCCCTGCTGGGTGACGAGGTATACTCAAAGAACAAGACTCAATTTGAGAAGAGACATCCCTCCCTCTTCCGCGGACAAGCCCTTCACGCCAAGAGGCTGACGCTTACCCATCCGAAAACGGGCGAGAGGATGACGTTTGAGTGCGATTTGCCCGAGGAGTTTGAGAAGGCACTCGAGCTTCTTCGCAAGGAAAATGCATAAATGGCTGCAAAATGTAAAGAATTGTATTAAAAAAAGACCGCTTTGGCGGTCTTTTTTGTTTATAGCACCTTTGAGAGGAAGTCCTTAAGGCGAGCGTCCTTGGGATTCCCGAACAGCTCGGCAGGGGGAGCCTGCTCCTTGATCTTGCCCTCGTCGATAAAGATAACCTTATCGGCAACCTCACGAGCAAATCCCATCTCGTGAGTAACGATAACCATCGTCATTCCCTCCGCGGCAAGCTGCTTCATAAGATCAAGAACCTCGCCAACCATCTCGGGATCGAGTGCGGAGGTGGGCTCGTCAAAGAGCATAACGTCGGGGTCCATAGCCAATGCACGAACTATTGCAATTCGCTGCTTCTGACCGCCCGAAAGGGTGGAGGGATAGGCGTGTGCCTTATCCTCAAGTCCGATCCTCTCAAGCAACCTAATTGCCTGATCCTCTTTTTCGGCTATTATATCCTTTTTTGTCTTAAGAGGCTCTTTGCTCTCGCACTTTTTAGAAAAGAGACGGCGAAGCCTTTCCTTTCGCATCTTTTTCAGAGCGATATGGATGGGGGCGAGAGTGATGTTATCTATAACGGTCTTATTATTAAATAGGTTGAACTGCTGGAAAACCATACCGATATTCTCACGGTGGATATTAATGTCAACGCTCATATCGGCAATGTCAACGCCGTCAAAGAATATAGAGCCGCCCGTGGGATCCTCCATACAGTTAAGGCAGCGGAGGAGTGTGGATTTTCCTGATCCGGATGCACCGATAATAACCACCTTTTCGCCCTGGTGGACAACCATATCCACGCCACGAAGGACCTGCTTGCCATCGTCCTCAAAGGTCTTCTGAAGCCCCTCAACACGGATTATTTCATTATTATAATTTACTGCCATTTTCACACCGCCTTTGCCTTTTTCTTTACTGCTTTATTCTTGTCGCTCTTGGCAAAGTTCCTCTCAAGCAGCTTCACAAGAATGGTGATCAGCAGAACGAGAACGATATAGATAAGTGCCATTACGATATAGGGCACCATCTTCTCATAGTTCTTACTGCCTATGGTGCTAAGTGCGGTATACAGGTCGTATACGGTGATGAAGCTAAGCACCGAGGTCTCCTTGATAAGAGTGATAAACTCGTTACCCAGAGTGGGAAGAATGTTCTTGATCGCCTGAGGAATAACAATCTTCAGCATAGTCGTACCGTAAGAAAGACCTACCGCACGGCCTGCCTCCATCTGACCACGGTCAACCGAATTAAGACCGCCACGCATTATCTCAGCAACATAGGCACCGCTGTTCATACCGAAAACGATAATGCCCACGACGATAGAGTCAACATCCTTTACTCCAAGGCTGGGAAGTAATACGTAGTAGGCGAGCAAAAGCTGAACTACCATAGGCGTACCCCTGAACATAGCGATATAAACACTGCATATCTTGTCAAGGATGCGGATCGCCAGCTTATATTTGGGAGCGACCTTTACAACGGCGATCAACGTACCGATAATGATACCGATAATAAGACCAAGAACGGCAACTCTGATGGTATTGATAAGACCTGTAACCAACAGATCCTGGAAATAATCGCTCTCCATAGCCGAGAGGAATTTCTCAAATTTCGTACTCCAGTTCATAAAAACTCCTGTTTATTCACACAAAAGCTCCCGCAACGAGTGTTGCGGGAACTTATTTTTTTATTAGTTGTTTACCGCGTTAACGATAGCATTTGCGGGAGCCTCGTCAACTACTACTGCATAGAGGTTGCCGTTCATAAGGTCGGTAACAGCATCCTGTGCACTTGCATATCCCTTGCCCTCAAGGTTAGAGAAGCCTGCATAGCCCCAATCCTCGTCGCCTACAACGTACATTCCGCCTGTGGTTCCGTTCTGGAAGCCAACCTTCTTGCCCTCAAGACCTGCAAGAACTGCCTCAACCTCTGCTACTGTGGTGCAGCCGTCAAAGTCGGTGTTGTCAGCCGAAACTATAAGCTTCTGAGATGCATTGAAGTAGGTGGTGGTGAAGCCGTAAAGTGCCGCACGATCCTCGCTTACGGTGATGCCCGCCATACCGATATCGGCATAGCCTGCGTCAACCTGGGTGAAGATGTCATCGAAGCCGATGTTCTTGATCACGAGAGTAAGGCCCTTGGACTTTGCGTAAGCCGCTGCGATCTCAATGTCAAGACCGTAGATCTTACCGTCGTCGCCGATGTACTCGAAGGGCTCGAAGGGACAGTTGGTAACAACAACAAGGTTAGAGTCGGTGTTAACAACGTCGGTGGTGGTTACATCATAGCCAACCTTTTCGCCCTCTCCCTCGAAGTACTTTGCAACAAGGGAATCAAAGATGCCGTTATCCTTGATCTCTGCAAGGAAAGCGTTGAAGTCATTTACGAGTGCGGTGTTATCATCCTTTGTAACGAAAGCGTATTCCTCGTCGGTGAGCTTTACATCGATAACCTTTACAGCATCTTTGTCACCGCCACCGCAAGACGCAAGAGTAAGTGTTGCACCGAAGAGCATCACGAGTGCAAGAATGAGAGTAATAATTTTTTTCATTGTTTTTTCCTTCTTTCTGTTTGGTCGGATCTGTGCCCGACTTTTTTTCAACGGTGCTATTATACACCCATCATATGCATTTGTCAATAGGTTTTTGCAAAAAAATTCGTATTTTTTGAATTTTTATTCCGATTTATTCCCGGTTTTTTCAAATTTTTATGAATATGCAGGTTTTATTCTGCATATTTATTCATTAATGTAGGTATATTGATTTTTTTGGGCGTTTGTGGTAGAATAGTATTGTGAAATTTTGTGCCTTTGAGGGACACAGGCTCAAAGGAAGAAATAATGAGAAAGGGCCCGATGAGGGATATGGGGATATTAATATAATGATAGCTTTATCTGCATCCGAAATTAATCTTTCATTCGGTACCGACGTAATACTTAAGGATATCAGCTTTGCCGCAAACGACGGTGACAGAGTCGGCGTTATCGGTGTGAACGGTGCGGGCAAGACCTCGCTGTTCAAAATAATAACGGGTGAATACTCCCCCGACTCGGGTGCTATATATATTCAGAAGGGACACACGGTAGGCGTGCTTGAGCAGAATGCAGACCTCAGCTCGCTGCCCGGTGAGATGAGCTGCCTTGAATATATGTATACAGCCTACCCTGCCCTGCTGTCGCTTGAAAAGGAGATCGCGAGGACGGAGGAGGCTCTGGCAAACGCCACCGGTACCGAGCAGACCTTTACGCTTACGGCAAGACTTAACGAGCAGAATACGAAATTTGCCGCAGAGGGTGGGCTTGAATTCAGGTCACGCTGTCGCGGAATGCTGCTCAGGCTTGGCTTTGACGAGGAGCTTATCGGCAGAAAAATAAAGACGCTGTCGGGCGGACAGTACACAAGGCTGGCATTGGCAAGGCTGCTGGCAACAGAGCCCGACATACTTATGCTGGACGAGCCGACCAACCACCTTGATATCGATGCTCTCGCCTGGCTTGAGAGCTTTCTTGCAGGCTACAAAAAGACGGTGCTGATAATCTCGCACGACCGTTATTTCCTCGACAGAACCACCAACAAGACGCTGTGGTTAAGATACGGCAAGGCAAGGATGTATAACGGAAGCTACTCCCGATGCAAGGAGCAGAGTGACGCCGAGGCGGCATCTCTTGAAAAGAGATACAAGGAGCAGCAGAAGGAAATTGCCAGAATAAGGGCGAATATTGAATTCCAGCGTAGATGCAATCAGGAGCATAATTACGTTACCATAAGGTCGAAGGAAAAGCAGCTTGCAAGAATGGAGCTTGTAGAGCTTGCTCCAAAGGATGAAAAAAGCATAAGACTGAGATTCGCCAGCGAGGAGGAATCGACCGGCAACGTGATAGAGGCCAAGGAGGTTGATTTCTCCTATGGCGAGGGCAGGCTTATCAGAAATCTTTCCTTCCTTATTAGAAAAGGAGAGAGAGTAATGTTCCTCGGGGCGAATGGAACGGGAAAATCCACCCTTATGAAGCTTATTAACTCTGCCCTGGTACCCACCCACGGAAAAATAACCTTAGGCTACAATATAAAAATAGGATACTACGATCAGGAGAACCGCGGTCTGACCGACTCTAACACCGTATTCGGTGAGCTTCGTGCCGCCTATCCCGACAAGACCGACCTGGAGCTTCGCTCTACCCTGGCACTCTTCCTCTTTGATGCGGACGATATTCAGAGGAGCGTATCCACCCTGTCGGGCGGCGAGCGTGCAAGGGTTACTCTGGCTAAGCTGATACTGAAGAAGGTAAATCTTCTGGTAATGGACGAGCCTACCAACCATCTTGACATCGGCTCCTGCGAGGCACTTGAGAATGCCCTGCTGGCATTTGACGGTACGATAATCGCGGTGTCTCACGACAGATATTTCATCAATAGAATCGCAACCAGGATAATCGAGCTTGCACCCGAGAGAGAAAACGGTATGATAGATTACCCCCTTGAGTCCTACGACGACGCCTTCACCGAATATATGCGGATAAGGGAGAGCAGGAATCTTATGCTGCAGGCAAGCAAGAAGACCGCACCCGTAAGTGATGCAAAGGTTGACTTTGAGGAAAAGAAGCGAGAGAAGGCCAAGGTACGAAGCGAGATGAAGCGTCGCGAGCGTGCAACCGTAAGAATAAAAGAGCTGGAGAGCGAGCTTGAGGCACTCGATGCCGAGCTGTTCGGAGAAGCAGCAAGCGACTACGTAAGAGCTGCAGAGATAGAGGAGCGGAAGGCCGAGATCGAGGAGGAGCTGCTTGAGCTTTACGAGCTGGTAATGGATTAGGAAAATTATGATTATTTACGGATATCCCTTAAAAGAAAAATCAAATATTCCCGAGTGCGTTATGGCTCTCGGCTTCTTTGACGGAGTGCATATCGCACACAGAGATCTGCTGGCCACCGCGAGAAAAATCGCAGACGAGCGTGGACTTGCCTTCGGCATATTCACCTTCGCCTCGGACGGTGGTATCAAAGCAAAGTCGGGCAGGCTGTATAACGACGAGGAGAAGGCAGAGACGTTTCTAAATCTCGGAGCAGATTTCACCGTTTTTTCCGACTTCGGTGCAATATCAGGCTCATCCCCCGAGGATTTCGTGCTGAAGACCTTGTGTAAGGATCTTAACTGTAAGGTATGTGTGGCCGGCTTCAACTTTCGCTTCGGCAAGGGAGCGAGTGCAGACTCGGCAAGGCTTGATGCCCTTATGCGTGAAGGTGGCGGCGAGGCTGTAATCTGCGATGAAATAACCCAGGACGGACTTACTATGTCGGCAACACTGATACGCGGGCTTATTGAGGAGGGAAGGATTGAGGAGGCAAACCGCTACCTCGGAGTCCCTTATTATATAAAAGGAAGAGTTTCTCACGGACGAAGCGACGGAAGGAGGCTCGGCTTCCCAACGGCGAATATACCGATTGACGAGGGACGTATTATTCCCCGTCTTGGTGTATACAGAACAGCCCTGGTTATCAACGGTAAAATTTACAGCGGTGTCAGCAATATCGGAAAAAGTCCCACCTTTGACGGTGGGGAAATACGGCTTGAGACCCACATAATAGACTATGACGGCGACCTTTACGGCAGAGAAATACGCGTATACCTTCTCGGTTTTTTGCGGGGAGAAAGGCGATTTGACTCGATAGAAGAGCTTAAAAAGCAAATAATAGTTGACAAAAACACTACAATTTCTGAAAATGGAGAGATAAAATGGCAGGATCTTGGACTAAAATAACCGTTACGGGACACGTAAGGGATCTTGACGGCATCGTTGCAGTTATGAGTATGCTGGACAACGGCCTTATG
Organism: Eubacteriales bacterium; assembly: GCA_045593345.1. Lineage (GTDB taxonomy): Bacteria > Bacillota > Clostridia > Oscillospirales > CAG-272 > UBA1740. The sequence goes on along the minus strand of JAZNWM010000078.1, from coordinate 437 downwards.
ATAGAGGACTACAGCGATTTCTCACTTAACGGAATGTACGGCGAGTTGGTTGACGAGTCTATACTTAACGCTGACCGCGAGACCGTTCGCGTATCCCTCTTCGTACCCGAGGAGAGAAATCCCCTGGAGTACAGAGAGTTTCTTGAAACGAGGCTCCCTGCCCTTGGAATCGAGGCTGTCATCAGCTTTGAGGGAATAAACGAGGACGATTGGGCGGAGAGCTGGAAGCAATACTACAAGCCCGTGCCTCTCGGCAAGGTCACTATTGTTCCCGCCTGGGAAAGCTACGAGGCAAGGGAGGGCGAGATCATTATAAAAATGGATCCCGGTATGGCGTTCGGTACGGGAACTCACGAGACAACAAGGCTTGTTATCCGTCTTATGCAGGACGAGCTTTCGGGCGGTGAACGTGTTCTCGACGTCGGAACGGGCTCGGG
>JAZNWM010000077.1:0-2843 GCA_045593345.1 Eubacteriales bacterium | reverse complement strand
GCATATTATCAACTCCTTGGCTCACAGAACGACATGGCTACGATCCGACTTCAAAGGAGCTTGGTGTAAAAATTATCGACGAGGCGGGTCTGCTCGCCCTGATAAATAATTAAAAAAACACCGATTTTGCAAATCATTGTTTGCAAAATCGGTGTTTTTATGCTCTGATAACTAAAATTTCCTTGGTTTTTGGGTGGGGAAATGAGATTTCAACACAGCGAAGATAATACTCACGCTCCGACTCTCTGCCGTACAGAAAATCCGACACCAGAGGATTCCCGATATGTGCCATATGCACGCGAATCTGATGGGTTCTGCCCGTAAGCAGGCTTATCTCACACAGCGAGCTGTCGGAGTGCTCCTCAATAACCTTATAATCGGTTATTGCCGCCTTGCCGTCGGGACGAATGCAACGCTTGATATTACCCTCCTCAACACGCTCAATCGGGGCGTTAATTCTGCCTTCCTTGGGCTCGGGCACGCCCTCCACCAGGGCGTGATATTTTTTGTGCCACAGCCCCTTCTTCATTGAGAAGGAGAGTGCCGATGCACTTATCTGATTTTTCGCTATAATTACAATGCCCGAGGTATCACGATCAAGTCGGTTTACCGAGCGGAAGACGAAATCTCCCCCGTAATAGCCCATAACCGCGTTGGCAAGGGTAGAGAGGTTGTTTCCCTTCGACGGATGGGTGGGCATATTCGTGGGCTTATCCACCGCGAGAATATCATCGTCCTCGTACAGCACCCTTATGGGAATCTTCATCGCAGGTATGCCCTCGCTCCTCTCGCTTTCGAGGAATACCTCAACTCTGTCGCCCTCCTTTACGGTGGCACGGACGGTGACGGCGGCTCCGTTCAGAAAAATGCCGCCCATTTTTGCTTTTTTCACCAGCGTGACAGACAGACCGTGTGAGTAAAGAAAGCTCTTCATATCGGTGGGTAGTCTGTCGCCGCCTGCAGTAACGTCAAATATTTTTTTCATACTGCAAGTATAACACCTGACGGGAAAAATGTCAAGTACGCCCTTATTTTTTCTTTCTTGACAAATTAATTTAAAAGTGTTATAATGTATGCTGGAAAAAGGCTGGAGGTATGATCGTGGCAGTAAAAAAGCTGAAAAAGGAATACGATGACCAGAGTATAAAAAGTCTGAAGGGAGCCGACAGAGTCAGGAAAAGACCTGCCGTAATATTCGGCTCAGACGACCTTATCGGCTGTCAGCATTCGTTTATAGAGATCCTTGCCAACTCGGTTGACGAGGCGAGAGAAGGCTACGGCGATAAGATAATTGTAAAAAAATATCAGGACCTCTCCATAGAGGTTGAGGACTTCGGACGCGGAGTTCCCCTCGGCTATAACGAGAAGGAGAAGAGATGGAACTGGGAGCTTGTTTTCTGCGAGCTTTACGCAGGCGGAAAGTACGATAACAACGATGGCGACGCCGCATACGAGTTCTCTCTCGGACTTAACGGTCTGGGTGCGACCGCAACCCAGTACGCATCGGAGTATATGGAGGTACGCTCCTATAACGGAAAGACGGTATCGGAGATACATTTCAAGAGCGGAAACGTGGACGGCGAGCTCGTTGTCAGCGAAATTCAGCCGGGTATGAAGAAGCGTGGCTCGGTTATCAAGTGGCGTCCCGACCTTAAGGTATTCAAGGAGATAGACATTCCCGTAGAATTCCTCACCCTCACTCTTCGCCGTCAGGCCTTCGTAAATGCGGGCATCAGATTTATTCTGGAGGTTGAGAACGAAAAGGGCAGGTTTGACAAGACCGAATTCTATTACGAGCGTGGAGTCGCCGACTACATCGCCGAGATTACCGAGGGAATTGCTATGACACAGCCTGTGCTGTGGAGCTTTGAGACCAAGGGACGCGACCGTGACGACCTTCCCGAGTACAAGCTTAAGGCGGATATAACCTTCTGCTTCGCTAAGACGGGTATGACCGAGTACTACCATAACTCCTCCTTCCTTGAGTATGGCGGTGCTCCTGATAAGGCGGTTAAAAACGCATTTGCCGCCGTTATAAACAAATACATAAAGGCACACAATAAAAAGGTGAAGGGCGATGCGAAGATCAGCTTCCTTGACATTGCCGACAACCTTGCGGTAATAGTAAACTCGGCGTCTACCCAGACCTCCTACGAGAACCAGACTAAGAAGGCGATTACCAACGCCTTTATTCAGAAGGCTCTTACCGAGTTTATCAAGACACAGCTTGAAATATACCTTACCGAGAATGCCAGCAGTGCTAACATTATCGTCAACCAGGTGCTTATCAATAAGAAGGCGAGAGAATCTGCCGAGAAGACGAAGATAGACATCAAGAAGAAGCTGACGGGCACTATGGACGTGTCGAACCGCGTGGAGAAATTTGTCCCCTGCAGGTCGAAGGATGCCTCACAGCGTGAGGTCTATATAGTAGAGGGCGACTCTGCTATGTCCAGCTGTAAGCTTGGCAGAAACGCCGAGTTTCAGGCCATCATCCCCGTCAGAGGTAAGACGCTTAACTGTATGAAGTCAAGCTATGACAAGATCTTCGCCAGCGATATTATCGTTGATCTGCTTAAGGTCATCGGCTGCGGCGTTGAGGTCAAGACGGGCAAGAAGGGCGATCTCGCAACCTTCGATTACAACCTTCTTAAATGGAATAAAATTATAATCTGCACCGATGCCGACGAGGACGGCTTCCAGATAAGAACGCTGCTTCTCACGATGTTCTATAAGCTTCTTCCCACCCTTATCGAGAAGGGCAAAATATTCATTGCGGAGTCGCCTCTTTTCGAGATAACCTGCGGCTCGGATACCTATTTTGCATATAACGAGCAGGAAAA
>JAZNWM010000076.1:0-2257 GCA_045593345.1 Eubacteriales bacterium | reverse complement strand
GTTCTTCAGATACGGAGTAATGCACAGAAATACCTATCTTAATTCGCCCGGCTTCCTTACCGCCACCTATTCGGTAGGACGTGAGGACAGGCTCTTCTTCGCAGGTCAGATGACAGGCGTTGAGGGATACGTTGAATCTGCCTCGTCGGGATTTGTTGCAGGCATTAACGCCGCGATGCTGGCTCTCGGCAGGGATGCGGTTGTATTTCCCAAAGAGACCGAGATCGGTGCATTGGCTCACTACGTCAGCGAGGGCGGAATTTCATCCTCATTCCAGCCGATGAATGCCAATTTCGGTATAATTGCTCCCTTTGATAAGAAAATCAAGGGCGGCAAGAAGGCGAGAAACGAGGCATATGCCCAAAGATCGCTTGAAATAATAGCTAATTATCATTTTTTTGGAAACTAATTTTTGAGAGGAGTTAATATGGCGATCGGTAGAGATGCTCTTGAGCTTTTTGATAGGCTTGGATATAGCTTTAATGATATTTCATATCTTGATGCCGCCCTGACCCACTCCTCTTATACCAACGAGCTTCGCTCCAGGGGAATGCGTGCCGAGTCTAACGAGCGTCTTGAATTCCTCGGTGACGCGGTGCTACAGCTTGTTATCAGTGAGCATATTTACTCCTCCTATTCAAAGCATCGCGAGGGGGCGTTGACCAAAATGCGTCAGCAGCTCGTCTGCGAGAGAACGCTGGCACGGATAGCGAGGGGCATTGATCTCGGCAGATATATAAATCTCGGAAACGGTGAGGAAGCAAGCGATTGCAGAAGCCGTCCGAAAATTCTTGCCGATGCACTTGAGGCGGTGATTGCCGCGATATATCTTGACTCAAGGGGCAGGGGCGAGGAGTATAAGACAGTAATCCTTAAGCTCTTTGATGAGGAGATAAAGAAGGCGTCCCAGGGAAGCTCGGACTTCAAAACCAGACTTCAGCAGCTTGCCGAGCAGGACGGTGCGGCTCTTCTTGAGTATCGCATTATTGAGGAGGCAGGCCCCCAGCACGACAAACGCTTTACCGTAGCCGCCTTTATTAATAATAACGAGGTGGGCAGGGGAGTTGGCAAGACTAAGAAGCTTGCCGAAATGCAGGCGGCGAAGATGGCACTTCAGCTGTTCGGTGTTCCCGTATGAGGCATATAAATATACCGATTTTTATTCCTCATCTCGGCTGTCCCAATCAATGCGTGTTCTGTAATCAACGGAGCATTTCGGGTGTCAGAGAATTTTATCCCGAGACGGTTGCATCCGAGATTGAAAGGGCACTTTCTACCGTTTCCCCCGAGGACGAGGCGGAGATTGCCTTCTTCGGTGGCTCCTTTACGGGAATTGACAGAGAGCTTATGATTTCTCTTTTGGAGATTGCCGAGGGATACGTGAGGGATGGCAGGGTTAAGTCCATCAGATGCTCCACCCGTCCCGACTATATCGATGAGGAAATTATCGCTATACTGAAGCGATATAGTGTGAAAACGGTTGAGCTTGGGCTTCAGTCAAGCTGTGACAGAGTCCTTGAATTGTCAAAAAGGGGACATAATTTCGAGGCAGAAAGTAAGGGCTGCCGATTAATAGTAGAAAACGGCATTCAGCTTATTGGTCAGATGATGATCGGGCTTCCCGGCTCGGATCTTGAGTGTGAGCTTGAGACGGCAGAGTTTATTGTCCGCTCGGGAGCCGTCGGTGCGAGGATTTATCCTACGGTGGTATTTCGCGATACCGAGCTTTGCTCTATGACCGAGTGCGGAGAATATACACCCCTGACGCTTGATGAGGCTATCAAAAGATCCGCGGCGGTGCTTGAGGTATTTATCTCGGGCGGCGTTGAGGTTATCAGAATCGGCCTTCAGGCAAGCGAGAATCTGTCCGATCCCAACTACTTCGTTGCCGGGCCAAATCACGCGGCACTTGGCGAGCTTGTGATCGGCGAGGTATACTATAACAAAATTTTGAAAGCACTCACCCGTATGAATTTATCGGGAGATGAAAATATATCCGTCAAGGTCCGCCGTGGTGCTTTATCCAAGGCAATAGGACAGAACGGTAAAAACAAGCTTCGGCTAAGGGAAAGATATAAGAATATCCACTTTAGCGAGGCAGAGGGGATTTCCCCCTGGGAAATTTCATTAACTTACAATGGAGAGACGAAATGTATTTAAAATCATTAGAGCTTCACGGCTTTAAATCATTTCCAAACAGAACAGTTCTTTCCTTTGAAAGAGGAGCTACTGTTATAGTTGGTCCTAACGGAAGCGG
>JAZNWM010000075.1:0-3305 GCA_045593345.1 Eubacteriales bacterium | reverse complement strand
AACGACATGGCTACGATCCGACTTAGCATGCTTGACGTGGCAGGAGAATGCGAGATGGCACTTCTCTGCTACGAAAACGAAGGGGACCTTACTATAAAGGATATATTAATAAAGGAAGAACAGCCGCGAAGCATCGCGGTTATCGTAGGCTCGGAGGGGGGCTTCTCTCCCGATGAGGCAGAGGCGGCGAAGGAGAGAGGATGTCTTTCGGTTTCGCTGGGCAAAAGGATACTACGCTGTGAGACCGCACCCGCATTCGTGCTGTCGGCAATATCCTACCAATATGAGCTTTAAAAAGAAAAATTCATTTCACTAAATTGGCAATATCGTTAAATTTTACAAAATAAAAAAAGTTTTTTTGTGAATTTTCTTGTATTTTTTTCAAAAACCTATTGCAAATTGTCCAAAAATGAGTTAGAATATAGTACAGTATACACAAAATTACCTCGGAGGGCATATTTTAAGCGGCTTTCAGGGTAATTTTTGTTTAATTGGATTAATATTACTGGTTATAGAAGAAAGGAACGACCACAATGTCAAATCGCTTGTATCAGACCGTACTGCATCAGATGAAGGACGTTATAGGCCGCACTATCGGAATTATTGACGAGAACGGTATCGTTATCGCCTGCAGCGAGCTCTCCAAGATCGGAGAGTCCAAGCAGAGAATCAGAGAGGAGCTTTCCTACTCGAGCGACGGAATTATCTACGAGGGATATACCTATCGCTTTATCAACGTAAACGAGAAGAATGACTGCATCTGCTTCGTTGAGGGCGGAGATACTCACGCGAGCAATATGACCTCGCTGCTTGCAATTTTCCTCGGCAACATCAAATCGCTCTACGATGAGAAATACGATAAGGGCTCATTTATCAAGAGCATTCTCCTTGATAACATATTACCCAGCGATATATACATAAAATCAAACGAGCTTCATTTCTCCAACGACGAGCATCGCATCGTTTTCGTAATCAAGTTCCAGAGCTCCTCCTCCACTCCTCCCTACGAGGTTGTTCAGGAGATGATCGGCAACAGCGACAAGGATTACGTTATTAACATCAGCGAGCAGGACGTTGTTGTTGTAAGAGAGATCAACGCCGAGAACGAGTCGAAGGATATGGAGGAGTACGCACGCAGTCTTATTGAGACCGCACGTGCATCCTACGGACTCAAGGCTACTATCGGCATTTCCTCTGTCGTTGACAACCTCAAGGATCTGGCAAGAGCATATAAGGAGGCGAGAATCGCCTTTGAGGTAGGCAAGGTATTCGATATTGAGAAGCCCGTTATTTCATACGAGAATCTCGGCATCGGCAGACTTATCTATCAGCTTCCCACCACCCTGTGCGAGATGTTCCTCTCCGAGGTATTCAAGAAGGGCTCGCTTGAGTCGCTTGACCGCGAGACACTTATGACCGTACAGAGCTTCTTTGAGAACAACCTCAACGTTTCGGAGACCTCGAGAAAGCTCTTCGTACACCGTAATACCCTGGTATACCGTCTTGAGAAGATCAGAAAGCTGTCCGGCCTTGATCTTCGTGAGTTTGATCACGCCGTAACCTTCAAGGTTGCACTTATGGTTAAGAAGTATCTTTCCAACAAGCCTACCAAGTATTAATTCTTTCTTTTAAGCTACGTGTGGCAGATTCTTCACCTGCCAAAAAAACAGCTTTTGGGGTTGCCGTGCACCGTTGCCGACAACCCCGAAATATGTAAAAGAAAAGAGGATAAAGCTATGAAAAACAGAATCAACTCAGCTATAAGCAAGCTTTTGCTGCTCGTACTGACTCTGACGCTGCTTCTCTCCTCGCTCGCAAGCTGTGATTTTATCACCGTATTTGATAAGGTTGCAGACGGAAAGGGCGATATACAGAACAGCATTGACGCGTCAAGCGATCAGAAATATGAATACGTTTCGGACTACCTGCGTGAGTGGGGTATGCCCATTTTTGACAAGGCCAAATTCAAATACATCGAGGAATGCTTCATTCAGCTTTACAACTACGAGGACGGTCTGCCCTCTACCTATCAGCACGCGTTGGATACTGCGGAGCTGTTCCTTGACAATTTCTACGACGATATTAACACAGAGGACAAAACCGCGGTGACAGACGCCATGCTTGACTGCTACGTTTCTGCCCTTGACGATCCCTATGCATTCTACCGTCCCCCCGTTGAGACCGAGGATTATATGACCGATATGAGCGGTAAATTCGGCGGTATCGGCGTTATGGTTGAATATAACGACCAGGACGAGACCATTATGATAAACACGGTTTATCCCGACTCTCCTGCAGAGAAGGCAGGACTCAAGGTTGGTGACTATATCTACGCGGTTGATGGAAAGACCGTGGAGGAGGTTGGCTACACCAACGCGGTAAATTACGTAAGAGGTGAGATTGGCACCGACGTCCAGATTGAGGTTATCCGCGGTGGCGAGCATATCACCGTCGTGGCAACCCGAGCAGAGGTGGAGGAGCTTAACGTAGTATACGAGATTGACAACGTGAACAATCTCGGCTACGTACAGATCGTTGCCTTCAAGGAGAACACCTTCCCCCAGTTCAAGGAGGCTATTAACGCCCTTGAATCGGCAGAAGTTAACGGTATTATATTTGATCTTCGCAACAACCCCGGCGGATACGTTGACAGCGTTCTCTCGGTTATTTCCTACCTTGTTCCCGACGGAATCCCTGCCATGAGCTACAAGTACAAGGGACGTGACGAAATAGGACTTGTGACCGAGGATGACGGTGATGATCACGTGGTTGACCTTCCCTTCGTTGTTATCTGCAACCAATACACCGCGTCGGCAGGCGAGATATTCACCGCGGCACTTAAGGATTATGACGATAAGGATATCGTGGATGCGACCATCGTCGGCGTTACCACATACGGCAAGGGAATTATGCAATCCCCTTACTACTATCCCCTTGATCAGTCTACGGTGACCTTTACCGTAGCATATTACAACCCGCCCTACAGCCCGAACTATCACGGCACCGGTGTTACTCCCGACGTGGAGGTTGAGATAGCTGAAAGCACCGATACACAGCGTGAGACAGCTGTGGTTGAGCTGTTAAAGCTTATAAATGACAACTAATATTTACAAATAATAGATTTCAGGAGAATAATATAATGGAACAGAAGACCTATACCCAGGCTGGGTATGACGCTCTTAAGAAAGAACTTGATGACATCAACGCAAAGATAGAGGAGAACAAGAAGGATATTTCCACCGCACGCTCGTACGGTGACCTGTCCGAGAACTCCGAGTATGACGAGGCGAAGCAGGAGCAGGGCA
>JAZNWM010000074.1:0-3333 GCA_045593345.1 Eubacteriales bacterium | reverse complement strand
TTCGAATTCTCAAGAACCTATTCCGAAAACCTAAACTATTTAAGGAGAAAAACAAAAATGAGAAACACTAACAAAAAGGGTTTCACAATTGTTGAGCTTGTAATTGTAGTAGCAGTTATCGCAATTCTTGCCGCAGTTCTGATTCCCACATTTAGCAGCATTATCAAGAAGGCAAATGAGTCTAATGACATTTCTGCAGTTAGGCAGATGAACGTTTTTCTTGCATCTGCAAAAATTACAGGTGACATTAAGTCTCCTCTTGATGTATTTGATATTTTTGAAGAGTCTGGCTTTGATGTTGAAGATTATAAACCTCTTTACAACGGCAGAACCTTCTACTATGACGTACAGAAGAACTGCGTAGTTTACGTAGATGATGCAACAGGCAAGATCCTTGCTCCCGCAGAGTATGAGGGCGAAACCAAGGGTTCTAACGATTGGATGACACTCAGTCTTTCTCTCGGCATTACCGAGGCTGATAAGCCTGCTAACTTCAAAATTGAAGGATCCGAGATGTCTGCAACTGTAGCTAACGGCAGAGAGTATGCTTATGTTATCGAGCAGTACAATTCCGCAGCAGAAGGTATATCCCTTAACATTACAGTAAATGGCACTGTGGACCTCAGTGGTGCAACTATTGCAATTTCTGAAACTAAGGGTGCAGTTACCATTACCGGTACCAATAACGCAGTTATTAAGAATGTTGCATCCAATAAATTCTTCTCTACTAGTACAACCAATACCAGTGGTATCGCAGCAAATTACCAGGCAGCAGCACTCGTTGCAAAAGCAAATCACAAGGTTACTATCTCAAATATTTCCTTCGAAAATCTTAATGTAAGAGTTCCTGATGCAGGAAACGTAGCTCTCCTTTGTGGCGGCTGTGGTTCAGGTGGATCTCTCGAGATTGAGAATGTTTCAATCAAAAACAGCACTGTTATCGGTGGTAGATCCGTTGCAGCTCTTGTTGGTGCAACCGCAGGCGGTAGCGGTCCTATCGCAGTTAATGTAAAGGGAACCCTTAAACTCGAAAACGTTAACGTTGGTACTACACAGGGTAGAAGTGCTCTTCTCGTTGTAACCAACTCTGACAAAGCGATCACTGAAAAAGCGATGAATATCGCATCTGATGCTACAATTTCTATCTCAAATTCCTTCTGCAAGATGTATGAGGATTCTAGATTTGAGCAGACCACTTCTACCACTGAAACAGCTAGTCATAAAATTGTTGATGCAGATGGCAATGATGCAGCGGATTATGTCATCACCGCTTGGAAGACTCTTGACAAGACAGCGAAAACAAATTATGCTCACAAGGATAACGCTCTCGTGCTTCAGTACTGTGGTTCTGACACCCGTGAAGCTATTATGACTGTTGATGCTCTTTATGATGAGTACAAATAATTAGGAATTTCAAGTCACCACAAATATTTTATAACATAACACCCCCGAGGCACAAGCCTCGGGGGTTACTTTTATATACAAAGCCTTTATCCGCTCTTACAGACAGATCGTCATATAGAGCGGAAGATATACCACGCCATCCTCAATCTTAAGGTCGGCAGGATGAATAACATACGGCGTATGCAGCTGCTCGCCGTATTTTTTTATGCATTTTTTCAACGAGGTGAGGGTGTAGTTTTTGCCCGACTTGACCTCTATTGGTGAAATATTGTGCCTTGAGGTAATTCTGCTCTTGGAAATAAGGAAATCTATCTCCATCTTTGAGTCCTTATCCGCGTTTGAAGGATTGGAGTAGAAGTACAGCTTGTGTCCCCTTGCCAGAAGCATTTGTGCCACGATGTTTTCCACTATCATTCCGTTATTGACCTCAAGCTTATCGAAGAGGAGCTTTTTATAAAGCTGCTCGGAAAGTATAGTATTTTCATCAAATGCGTGGCTGATGAGCAAACCCGTGTCGGCCATATAGCATTTCATTGTCATACGCGTCATATTAAGCTTAAGTCCCACCGACGGCTCGGTGGTGTTGTAGCAGGGATTAATTATCATCGCGTCGGTAAGCCAGAAGATCGCGTCCTCGTAGTCGCGGAATCTGGCTTCTTTTTTTATCGAGGAAAGCTTGAATTTTTTCTCGTGCTTTGACAGCTGGGCAGGAATCTCATCGAAGATGCTTGCCGCCTTCAGCTCATATCCTGCAGCGTGCTTCGTTATGTCTGCACGGTACAGCTCCAGAATGTCTCGCTTAATAGCATCGACGCGGTCAAAATCACGAGTCTCGGCGTATTCCAGCACTGCCTGTGGCATTCCGCCGACGATAAGATACTGACGGAAATAGTCCATTGCCTTTCGGTGCATCGCCTGTCCCATTGGACGCTGTTTATCAAAGCACATACGGATAAGATCCATCAGCGTATCATTCCCAAGTGCCCATAAGAATTCCTCAAAATCCATTGGAAACATCTTTATATGTCGCTCCTCAGAGGGGATGACAATGTCCTTTACGTTCTTTTTGATCGACACAAGCGAGCCTGTTTCAAGGTAATCAAACCTGCCGTCAGCAACCAGGAACTTTATTGACGCACGTGCCCTCGGGCAAAGCTGAACCTCGTCAAAGATAATTAAGGATCTGCCGGGATAAAGCTTTTTGTTGTAGTATTGCGACAGGAACATAAACAGCGAGTCAAGGTCGTCAAGATATTTGTCAAAGAGATCGTGCACATCCTTTCCCGCACGGTTGAAATCAATAAGGATGTAAGAATCGTATTCGTTTTTTGCGAACTCCTCGGCAACATAGCTTTTTCCGACTCGCCGTGCACCGTCAATAAGCAGTGCAGTCTTCTTTGACGAATCATTTTTCCAGGCAAGCAGTTGGTCGTATATTTTCCTTTTCACGGTCGTACCTCCACTTAATCAAAGTATTAGATGCATTGATTATAACACATAATCAAATGTTTTGCAATACTATTTTATCACATTATCAAAAAAATATTCGTTATTTTTTGCGTGAATTTCACTTTATTCTCCGTCAGAAATGTGGTCAAAAATCGTGAAAAGTGCAGTATTTCCAATGGGTTTGGGCGTTTTTGCACAGAGGGACGAACTCTGCGAAGACTGTAGGAGTGTGCGACCGGATTTTTGTCGGTGTTGTCTTAACTCGGAACGGCGGGTGAAATGGGCGGATTTTCGCCTTTTTACTGCCGTGGCGGTAACGCCAAAGGCGACAAGACGAAAGGCGGGCGTGTCCACAACATGCAGGCAAAGCCGAGAAAATTCGAATGAATTTTCGATGGCAACTATTCTAAGAAGGAGGATTGCTTGAATGGAAAACATCAAAAAACTCTGGGAAAAACGCAACGAGATCGTTAAACCAGT
>JAZNWM010000073.1:0-7712 GCA_045593345.1 Eubacteriales bacterium | reverse complement strand
AAGTGAAATTGTTTCGCACAAGTGAAGTTGCTATGCACAAGTGAATTATCTCTGAATTCTGCCCGAACCGTCGCCGCCTGCGAGCTTTTCAACCTCTGCGAGAGTAACCATATTGTAGTCGCCCTCGATGGAGTGCTTAAGCGCGGATGCCGCTACTGCGAACTCAACTGCAGCCTGGGTGTCCTTGCCGGAGAGGAGAGAGTAGATAAGACCGCCGCCGAAGGAGTCGCCGCCGCCTACACGGTCGATGATGTGGAGATCGTACTTCTTGGAGAAGCAGTACTCGTCAGCCTTAACGTTGTAAAGCATAGCGGCCCAACCATTATCGAATGCGGAATGGCTCTCACGAAGGGTGATAGCAACGTACTCAAAGCTGAACCTGTCAGCAAGCTGCTTCGCAACAGACTTGTAGCCCTCGTGGTTAAGCTTGCCGCCGTAGATGTCGGTAGCCTCTGCCTCGATACCGAATACGTCCTTTGCGTCCTCCTCGTTGGAGATGCAAACATCAACGTACTGGCAGAGCTCGGTCATAGCCGCTCTTGCCTGATCTCTGGTCCAGAGCTTGCCTCTGTAGTTAAGGTCGCAGGAGATCTTAACGCCCTTTGCCTTCGCTGCCTTGCATGCCTCCTTACAGATCTCAACAACGTTTGCACCGAGTGCGGGAGTGATGCCTGTGAAGTGGAACCAGTCAACGCCCTCAAAGATAGCGTCCCAGTCAAAGTCGGAGGTGGTTGCCTTTGCAATAGCGGAGTTTGCTCTGTCGTAGATGCAAACAGAGCCACGCTGAGAAGCACCCTTCTCGTTGAAGTAGATACCTACTCTGTCACCGCCGCGAACGATCTTGGTGGTGTCAACGCCATATCTGCGGAGCGAGTTAACTGCCGCCTGACCGATTGCGTGTGCGGGAAGCTTGGTTACGAAGGATGCGTCCATACCGTAGTTAGCAAGGGAAACGGCAACGTTAGCCTCGCCGCCGCCGAAGGTAAATTCAACGTGGTCGCACTGTACGAATCTCTCGTAGTTATAGGGCTGAAGTCTGAGCATAAGCTCGCCAAAGGTTACAATTTTCATTTTTCAAAAATCCTTTCGATTTTTTAATTTTTTAATATTTCACCGCATATATTGTATCATAACGGTTTGAGAAAATCAAGCAAAATCCGAAATTTACATATTATTAAATAATACGACAGACGAAAAAAGGCTTTATTTTGCCGAAAGCTCGCTTATACAGGTCGAGCAGATACGCTTCTCTCTGTATTCAACGAGCCCCTCGCTGCTACCGCAGAAGTGACAGACGGGGATGTATTTTTTGATGATAATTTTGTCCTCCTCGCAGAAGATCTCGACGGGATCGGTGTTCGCGATACCAAGCTTGCGGCGAAGCTCCTTCGGTACGACAACGCGGCCAAGCTCGTCTATATTCCTTACAATTCCTGTAGATTTCATTGCATTCTCCTTTCATTTTTTACGCCTTGATTTTATCATATCCGAGCTTTTTTGTCAATAGATTTTCGGAAAAATTTACCATTTCAAAGGAAAGGACGATTAATAAATGTTGAAGCTTGGGGAAGGTGCTTTGGCAGAGCGTGTGCTCTCGCTTCTGCCTGTTAGGCTTGCGGATGAAATAAAGCGGCTGGCGTACGGGCGTCGGGGCGGTCTTGGCAGCATCCGCGAGATAGCTATACGCCTTTTTGGTGCCTGCACGCTGACGCTTGGCGGGGAGGTTATAAGGCTATACGCCCGTCCCGACAGGGAGGAGATGGACAGCCTTTGCGATCGGCTTCTCGGCGGTGCTCTCTACGCTCACCGTGACAGTATTTCCGAGGGGTATATCAGCCTGGGTGACGGTATTCGCGTGGGGGTCTGCGGGTCGGCGGGATATGAGGACGGTCGGCTTGTGGGTGTTAGTGATATGCAATCGCTTCTGTTCCGTATCCCTACGGGAGAGTGTGAGTTTGCCGATGAGCTTTACGGTATATTTTGTCAAGGGATAGGGCAGGGGATGCTAATCTATTCGCCGCCGGGGGTGGGTAAGACCACCGCCCTTCGCTCGCTTGCCGCCTCGGTTGGCGGGGGCAGAGAGCCCCTGCGTGTTCTGGTGGTGGACGAGCGGCGGGAGTTCTCTATAGAGGATTACAGTGGCTGTCGGGTGGATATTCTCTCGGGCTACCGCCGTCCTGTCGGCATTGAGATCGCCACCAGGACGATGTCGGCAGAGCTGATAATGATAGACGAGCTTTCGGCAGAGGACGGCGAGCTGCTGCCGAGTGTGGTTAGGTGCGGAATTCCAATCGTTGCTACCGCCCACGCGGGAGGGCTTGACGAGATTATGAAAAGGCCCGCCCTCCGTCCGCTGATTGATCTCGGCGTTTTCTCGGTCTTTGTGGGAATATACCGCTCGGACGGTGAGTACAGGCTTAAGGTGGACAGGGTATGAATTACTATCTTCGTCTGTTGGGGGCTTTGCTTGTGGGCGTGGGGGCAATACTGCTTCTTCGCGGGTATGAGAAATACCTTACAAGGCGGCTTGAGGAGTACCGTGGCCTTATCTTGTTGATAGGTCACGCCGATGGTGAGATTTCAAAATTTCTCACCTACGGTAGCCGACTTTTTCGTCATTTTTCCTGCGAGGCACTTGAGAGATGCGGGCTTTTGTCGGCAATTGCCGAGGAGGGCGGGCTATATTCCGCTTTCATAAAATGCAAGAGTAAAATGAGTCTTTCCACCGCGGCGAAGGAAAAGCTTGCCTCAATGCTTTCATCACTTGGCACCTCCTACCGCGAGGGCGAGCTTTCACTGCTTCGCGAGATTCGTGATAGCCTTACCGCCGAGCTGAGGGCAGAGGAGGCTGCGGCAGAAAAGAATATCAGCGTTGCAAGGGCACTTCTTATAGGCGGAGGTCTTGCGGCGGTAATAATGGCGTTTTAAAAGGATTAAATAAAGGATTAAATATGGATATAGATTTAATATTAAAGGTAGCGGGTGTGGGAATGATAATCACCGTGGTCTGTCAGATTATGTCGAAGGCAGGTAAGGAGGAGCAGTCCACGATGGTATCCCTGGCGGGTACGGTCATTATCCTGCTGCTTATTGCTGACAAGGTAGGCGAGCTTGTCAGAGCTCTGCGGGAGGTTTTTGGGTTATGATAGCGAAAATCTGCCTTTTCGCCCTTATATGCGGTCTGCTTGCCGCCCTGCTTCAGAGTCTGGGCTATAAATCCAAGGGATTGTTTACCGTTCTCTCCGCTCTGCTGATTTTCTCTGCCGTAAGCGGCGGTCTTGCGGATATTTTCGGAGGTATAGCCTCGTTTACCGAGGGGGCAGGCATTGGCGAGGCGGTGAAGGCCGCCCTGAAGGTCATTGGCCTCGGCTATATATTTGGCTTTACCTCCGACGTCCTCCTCTCTCTTGGCGAGGGGCTGATTGCATCGGCGGTGACGGTGGCAGGACGGGTACAAATGATGCTGGCGGTCTATCCCTTTATTGATAGGGTGGTCAAGCTTGGTGTGGAGCTTCTGTCGTGAAGAAAATACTTATTCTGCTAACTATAATTGTCATTTTACCCCTTTTTTCGCTAAAAATCGCGGCGGATGAGGGGGTGGACGAGCTGATGGGGGATTTTGAGAGCATACTTCCGGATGGCTTTGAGGGGCTATCCGACGCCGACGGGGTGCTGAATATGGCAGAGAGCGAGAGCATTCTGTCCTACGTTGCAGAGGCCCTGTCTGGCGAGCGAGGTATGATTTTGTCCTTCCTTATGACCCTGCTCGGCTCGGCGGTGCTTCTCTCGGTGGCATCCCTCTGTCACGACAGGCTTTCGGCACAGGCAGAGACCTGCGTGGGCTTTATCGCGTCAATGCTGATTTTCTCGTTTCTCTCTCCCATACTCTCCCGTGTGGGTGAGGCTGTATCCGAAATCAGCAGATTTTTCGCCGCTATGATACCCATTACCGTCGGTATAACCTCCCTCGGCGGCGGCAGTGCTACCGCGGGGACACAGGCGGTGGGGATGTATACAGCACTCTCGGCGGTTGGCGGTGTGGGTGGCGAGATTTTTCTCGGCCTTTCTGCCTTCGGCCTTGCCCTCTCGCTTATTTCTCCTCTCGGAAACGAGGGGCTGGGCTCGGTCATACGGGGCCTGCGTGGTCTGTTTGGCTGGGTGACGGGCATATTCACTGCACTTATAACTGCCGCCTTCTCGCTGCAGACCATAGTCTCCTCGGCGGCAGACAGTGCCTCTATGCGGGCAGTACGCTACGCCGCCTCGGGTCTTATTCCGGTTGTGGGCTCTACCGTATCCGGAGCAATATCCACCCTTGCTTCGGGCCTCAGCTACGCCAAGAGCATTATCGGCGGTGGTGCTATTCTGGTTATTTTATATATGGCTCTGACACCTCTGATATTGCTTCTTATTTACCGCCTCGCTCTGACGCTCGGTGGCATTTTCGCCGATTTTTCGGGCTCGGCAATAGCGTCGCGGATATTTTCCTCCTACCGCTATGCCCTTGATATGACGGTGACAGTCTATTCGCTATCCACGCTTATCTACCTTTTTGAGATTATTATTTTTACGGTTATAGGAGTTGCCGCACTATGAGCAGCTATGCAATTTCAATTTTCGCGGTATGCCTGCTTGTGGGCATCTGTCTCTCGCTTCGCTATGGGCGGTCGGGTGGCGAGAGCCTGGCACTCGGCATAATTCTGCTGTCGGTCATAATATCGCCGCTTGCCGACGGGCTTATAAATTTTGATATTGGGATATTTGATAATATAGAAATCCCCGACGGTATAGGGCAGGAGGGCATTGATGCGGTGATAGAGGATGCCTTCGCCGAGGGAATATGCTCTGCGGTGGCAGAGAAATTCTCGCTTGATAAGGATAATATCCGCGTCAGGCTTTACAATTTTGATAAGGAGAGCCTTACCGCAGGGCGTATCAGAATAATTCTGTCGGGCGGTGCGGCACTCGCCGACTACAAGGCGGTGGAGAAATATATTGACGGATTGGGGGTGGGTGAATGTGACGTTGAGATCGAGCTGGGATAAGGGCATCCGCGACTTTCTCTCGGGAGAGCGGGGGTCGGGTCGGCTGGTCGGTCTTATAGTAATCGGCCTTGCCCTCATACTGCTTGCCTCTCTCATACCATCGGGAGGGGACGGCACCAAGCCTGCCAGCGGTGAGGAGGAGAGGCTATGTCAGGTGCTCTCCTCAATGGAGGGGGTAGGCGAATGCGTGGTAATGCTGACCTACGACTCGGAGGGGGGTGTTTATGCCGCCGCGGTGCTCTGCGAGGGGGCAGAGTCTCTCTCGGTAAGGCAGGGGGTTATTTCGGTTATAACCTCGCTTTACGGCATCGGATCTAACAGGGTGGAGATCTGCCCGCTGTCAGGAGATACAAAATAAAAAAAGACGGTCATATTACGTACTACGCCGTCATAGTATTAATCAAGTAACAAAATTTAAGGAGATACATACAATGAAATTCGAAAAAATCAAAAGCTTCTTCAAAACCCGTGCAGCAAAGAGTATTATCGTTGCATCGTCCGCCCTGCTTATCGGCCTTGCCATCTATCTGAACTATCAGTGGTTCTACGATCCTGCGGGCTCGCTTGGTTACGGTGATAACAATATGGACGACGGCGTGTCGGATAACTCCTCTGCCTCGGGAGATGCATCGGGCGAGCAGGATTACTTCACCTCCACCGCACTTGACCGCCAGGAGGCACGCGACGAGGCACTTGACGTGCTTAAGATGGTAAGCGAGAGCGAGGAGTCCAGCGAGGAGGCAAAGGCCGAGGCACAGCAGAAGATATCCAAGATCGCCGTTGATATTCAGAACGAGGCGAATATTGAGACGCTCGTGAAGGCAAAGGGCTTTGAGGACTGCGTTGCTATCATCAGCGAGGGTGCGGTAAGCGTTATCGTAAGTGCCGAGTCGCTCCAGGCTGCCGAGGCGGCACAGATTCTCACCATCGTTTACGAGACCACAGGCATCAGCCCCGAGAACGTTTCCATCATTAGCAAGGGATGATGAATGCAGAATGCAGAGTGCAGAATTAATAGCCTCTCACTCCGGGAGAGGTGGCAGACGGAGTCTGACGGAGAGGGTTCTCCATTGCATTACCCTCTCAGTCACCTTTGGTGACAGCTCTCCCAAAGGGCGAGCCTTGGTGCAGATCTTAAAACAAAACAAAAAATCGGCAGTTTTACCTGCCGATTTTTCATATTTTAATTGTGCATTCTGCATTTTGCATTCTGCACTTACTATTTACTCCACATCCTCCACGACTGTATCGGGAATCTGGTCGAGGACCTCGGGGTGATTGAGGTAACGCATAAGCTGCTTGAAGGCGGACGCGTAGTAGAAGCCGTCGCAGATACGCTCGTCGGTTACAACCTTGAAGGTGATGAAGTGGTGGTTCTCCTTGGTTCCGTCGGGCAGGGTGACCTCGCGGTTGAACATTCTGCCGTAGGAAACGAAGATAGGCAGGTGGCCGAAGTCGTAAAGGTGGTGGTAGATCGCGGGAATACCCAGCGAGCCCATCGAGGTGATGATCATAGAGCCGTGGAAGGGGCTGATCTTATGCAACGCCTTAGGCATCATACCGAAGTAATCAAGTCCGCGAAGCAGACCGATCACCGCACGAAGCATAAGGCCGGGCATCTTAACGAGCTTGCCCACGATGGATTCAAAGTCGCCGTCCTCGTTCTTTGCCTCGATTACGGTCTTCTGGAACTTTTTATATACGTTGTAGATATTATCTCTGGGGTCAAACTCCACCTTGATGCAGGTGTCGGGGGACTCAAGCGACATATCCTTCTTGATGGTCATAAGACATTCAAGCTTGTTTCTGTGATAGATCTTCTGTCCTGCGATAAAGCGGTGGATACCCGGACGCTCGCAAACGACTCTTACGTAGGCGGCGAGGATCACGTGAAGAAGGCTCATATCGGTGTAGCCCTCCTTCTTCTTCTCGGCAAGGTAGAGCTCGGCGTTGTGAATATCTATCTCTGCCTCAAACTGATTCTGCGAATCGGCTCTTACCTTCATAAGATAGGGCTCGAGGTAGTGCATAGCGGGCAGGGTGCGAAGCTTTCTGCCGTCGTATCTGTCGCCGATGCGTCTTTTGCGGGGCTTGTATGCGGGGGTGTCGAATTCAATTATACCTTCGTATTTTTCGCTTTTATCAACCTTTGCTGCCTTTTCCTCTGCAGCCTTTTCTAAAGTTTTTGTACTCATAATCATTCTCCCTTTTTTGTATTTGGGTTTTGTATGTCAAGCCGATAGGCCCTTGGCCGTCGGCGTTTTTGTTTGTATTTTTGCTGTTTTTTTATTCAACACAGTCGGCATATTTTAACACATTTTTAATAGTTTGTCAATATATCGGGCATATTTTGACCTTTTGTCAATTATTGTCACAGGTAAAATGTCACAAAAAAGACGCTGAAAAAGGGGCCGAACATCTCTTTTGAATGGCGAATATACTAAATAATACGGCGTATCTTTGTGTAAAATGAATAAAAATTTTACGATTGGTGGCAAATTTAACAAAAATCGCCCTCGCCTTTTAGGAAAAATGCAAAAATGCATTGACTAAAGCCCGCCGATGTGCTAAAATAATTGCGTAAATTTTTAGGAAAGTCAGGTTAAAAAATGAAAAAGCTCAGAGTTGGTATTATCGGTGCTACCGGTATGGTAGGCCAGCGTTTTA
>JAZNWM010000072.1:0-11127 GCA_045593345.1 Eubacteriales bacterium | reverse complement strand
AGTCAGCAAGCTCTACCATCTTACCGAAATACATAACGCCGATTCTGTCAGAGAAATACTTAACTACCGACAGGTCGTGTGCGATGAAGAGAATGGTAAGTCCAAGACGCTCCTTAAGGTCGTTAAGAAGGTTAATTACCTGTGCCTGAATAGACACGTCAAGAGCCGAGATAGGCTCGTCGGCAATAATCATCTCGGGCTGCATAATAACCGCTCTCGCAATACCGATACGCTGACGCTGTCCACCCGAGAATTCGTGGGGATAACGGTCGGCGTGCTCACGAACGAGACCAACCATCTCAAGGATCTCATAGACCTTCTGGTTGATGTAGTTCGTGTCGGTGATACCGTTGATGATAAGACCCTCTGCAATAATATCACGAACCGTCATACGGGGGTCGAGCGATGCAATAGGATCCTGGAAGATCATCTGAATCTGGGTGATAAGCTTGCTCTTTGCCGCAACGCGACGCTTGTCTGCAAGCTCACGCTTAAGTGCCTTTACCTTCACGAGATCTGGCTCGGAGGCGATCTTCTCCGCATACTCCGCCTCAAGTGCGGCGATAAGGGATGCTGCATAGTGCTTATCCACAGCCTTGTTATCAATCTTTGCATCGCGGATAAGGGCACGGTTCTCGTCAACGATACGTCCGAGCTCGGCGTTGATATTAGCTATCTCAGCCTTGATCTCGCCCTTTCTCATCTCGTCAGCAGACTTCTCTTCCTCACGAAGAGCCTTGATCTTTTTCGCGGCGTCGGCACGTGCGTTCTTGATAGCGTCAACATAGGAGCGGGTTCCTGCGGCAACTCTCTGCCCCTTGAAATAAACGTTACCGGAGGTAATGTTATAGAGCTTGATAATTGAACGTCCCGTCGTGGTCTTACCGCAGCCCGACTCGCCTACGAGGCCGAAGGTCTCACCCTTCCTGACCTCAAAGCTTACGTCGTCAACCGCCTTAAGATCCTTACGTCCCAGACGGAAGTACTGACAGAGATGATCGACTTTTAATAATACTTCGTTATTATTGTTCGCCATAATTATCTCCTCTCTCCTTCATTCGTCTGATACGTTCGGTAATAATCTTAGGTATCTCTACCTTAGGTGCATTGGGATGCAACAGCCAGGTTGCAGCATAGTGAGTGGGAGAAACCTGGAACATAGGAGGCTCCTGCTCAAAGTCAATCTGGAGTGCGTACTTATTTCTCTGTGCGAAGGCATCGCCCACAGGGGGATAGATCATATTGGGGGGCGTGCCTGGGATAGCGTCAAGCTTCTCGTTAGTGTCAAGGTCAGGCATAGAGGAAAGAAGTGCCCAGGTGTAGGGATGCTGTGGATTGTAGAATACGTCCTCTGCGGTACCGTACTCAACGATCTTACCTGCATACATTACGGCAATTCTGTCCGCCATATTAGCAACAACACCCAGGTCGTGAGTGATGAAGATAATAGACAGGTTATGCTCCTTCTTAAGTCTGTTGATAAGCTCGAGGATCTGTGCCTGGATAGTAACGTCAAGTGCTGTGGTAGGCTCGTCACAGATAAGGATGTCGGGGTTAGCCGAAAGAGCGATAGCAATAACTATTCTCTGTCTCATACCGCCGGAGAACTCGAAGGGATACTGTCTGAAACGAATTCTCGCCTCGGCGATACCAACCTCCTCCATAAGCTTGATAGCCTTCTCCTTCGCGATACGGGGAGTAAGGGTGTATACGACCTGGGAAGCCTTTTCCTTGAGATAATCAATGATCTCAACGCAACGCTTGTCGTAGTCAATGCTCTTCTCGTTCTCAATATCGGCCACGAACTTATTCATAACGCGGGTGAGAACGGTGACGATGGCACCGATCTGCTCGTCAAGGTCGATAACCGACTTGGGAACTATCTTCCAGTCAACCTTCTTTCCTCTTGCAAGAAGAGCCTCTCTCTTCGCGGTCTGGCGAGCGAAACGCTCCTCCTCCTTGGGATTGTTCCTTACGTAGAAGAAGTACTTCTCTACCTCTCTCTCAAGAGCGTCACCGAAGGTGTACGCAAGGTTATCCTTAATAACCGCGAGGGGATCGATAGCGGCAAGAACCTTCTTGTTAACGCTCTTGACCGCACTCATAGCATCGGCCTGGTTAAAGCCGCCCGCCTTGAAGAAATCAATAGTCTCCTGAAGAGCCGCAACGGCATTCTTCTTATTCTCCAGAGTTTTCTGTGCGGAGTAGAGAACCGCCTTCTTTTCGAGGGCGATAAAGGCGTTCATATAGTCCTCCATAAGGAAGCTGTACGCCATCTCGTTTGCCTCCTCAACACCCATAGTACTGAGGTCGGCGTTAGGATTCTTGTAAAGGTAGTATCCGATACGGAAGAAGTTGTACTGAGGCTGTGCGAGCATTTCCTCTGCAGTAGCCTTGATCTTACCGAGCACGTCAACTGTCTCGGCAGAGGCACGCTTCTTTGATACCGACATAGTGACCACGTTCTTTACCGAGTCGAAGATGCTTACCTTCTTTCTCTCGGTGCGTCTTACTGCCTCGAGAGCCCAGATGTGCTTCTTGATGGTCTCGGAATAGTGGCTTGCAAAATACTTATCGTTGATAAGCTTAAGCTTACGCTCAACAAGATTAAGAGTCGAAACGACGTCAACCTTCTGATTCTTCTCAGCAAGGAAGAGGAAATCGTCTATGATAGAGATAAGCTCCTCGGTAGCCGTACGCGACTCGTTATAGCTGTTCTGAAGCTCGTTTGCACGGATGTTAAAGCTGTCGAAGGTCTTGATATAGCCCTGGACGCTCTTGATGGTATCAGAACTCTCACCAAGTGCGGTGAGCGACTCCTTCATAAGGTCGGAGAGGTCGGCAAGCTTTGTATTGAAGGCTACCTTACCCTCCTTACGGTTTGCCTTATTTTTAAGGAGCATTGCCTCGGTGATCTGTCTACCGATACGCATAATGGGGTTAAGGGAGGACAGCGGATCCTGGAAGATCATAGCGATCTTGTCACCGCGAAGCTTGTGCATCTCCTCCTCGGGAATACGCATAAGATCCTGTCCGTCGTAAAGTATCTCACCACCCTCGTGGATGGAGTTTACTGCGGAGATACCCATAATCGCCTTGGAGGTAACCGACTTACCTGAGCCGGACTCACCAACGATAGCAAGCGTCTCACCCTTGTAAAGATCGAAGGAGATGTTACGAACCGCCTGTACCTTACCTGCGTCCGTACGGAAGGAGATCTTCAAATTATTAACTGATAATTTAACTTCTTTATTATTCATAATTAATCCTCCGATCCTCTGAGCGACGGGTTGAAGGCGTCGCGAAGTCCGTTACCGAACAGGTTGAAGCTGAGCATTAAGAGAACGAGGAACAGACAGGGGAAGAGTGCAACGTATGCTGCACCGGGAATAATAATAGCCTTCTGTCCTGCGGAAATAAGCGTACCGACGCTGGTGGTATTTCCTGCCTCAAGGTTGATGATACCGAGATAAGAAAGGTTGGTCTCCGAGTAGATCATAGCGGGGATTACCAGAGCCATACTGGTTACGATAGTGCCGAGACCGTTGGGGAAGATATGCTTGAACATAATTCTTCTGTCGGAGGCACCGAGGGTTCTCGCCGCGAGAACGTACTCCTGATTCTTGAAGCGGTAGAACTGCATACGCGTCGTACCCGCCATACCTATCCATCCCGTCGCGAAGAAGGTGATGAACAGAACGAGAATGTGGCTCGAGGAACCAACGTGATATTTCAGAAGTGTAATAACGATCATCGTGGGAACGGAGCCCAGAATCTCGGAAAATCTCTCCATAAAGAGGTCGACTCTGCCGCCGAAGTAGCCTGCGATGGAGCCGTAGATAACACCAACGATAAAGTTAACCACAGCAACGACGGTTGCGAAAATGAAGGAGAATCTTGCACCGTAGGAAAGACAGGCGAAGATGTCCTTACCCGTACCCGTAGTACCGAAGAGGAATTTGGGAGCACCGATGCCGTCCTTCAGCACCTCGGTGTGTCTGTAGGTGTAGTACTCGTAGTACTCTGCTCTTACCTCAACGCCGCCGTCAACAAGTCTGCCGTACGCGTAGAAGTACTGCTTACCGTCCTCACCGATGAAGCCGTCCTCACCCTCAATTCTCTTGGAATTGTACTCGGGCATAAGGCCGGAAAGGTTGCCCGCCTCGTAGGTCCAGTATACGGGAATGGGATCGCCGTTCTCGTCGGTAACGGGACGGGTCTTACCTGCTACGGTCTTGGTCTTGTAGTAGTAGTTTGCGTTATTCTTATCCTGTGTTGCGGTGGGTCTGTCACGAAGAGCAACCATAGGATAAAGCACCTGGATACCCGTCTCATCCTGGTATCTCTGAATGTCGAGGAACTCCTCCATAGAGATGATCTTATAGGCACCGAAGCCAATGCCGTGATAGGTGTCGAAGCGGTAGGAATAGTTAGTTCCTTCCTCGTTCACCTCATACTCGCCTCTCTTGATGATGTCATAGCCTGTCTCAAGGGCAAGAGCACGGTCCTTAAAATATTCAACAGAGCCGACGTTGTTCTTCTCCTTGTATCCGTCCCAGAAATCCACGCCAACGAAGAGATCGTTCTTCGGGGTTGCGTAAGCGTATACCTGATCGTAGTACGCGGGATTGAAGGGGGTGCAGAAGGGAGCAATGATTGCGAACAGCACGAGGAAGGCGATAACGATACCGCCTACGACCGCACCCTTGTTCTTACAGAAGCGACGGAATGCACCCTGGAAGTAGCTGACGGGCTTGGTATCAAACTTGCTGTCGTGAGAATAGTCGTTTTTAGTCGCGAACCGGAATTTCTCAGCGGGGATGTTATTAATATTTAGGTTTTTTTGCATAATTACTTAGCCCCCAATCTGATTCTCGGATCGATAAATCCGTAGCTGATGTCAATTACGATACCTGCCGTAAGGCTTACGAGAGTGTAGAATGCCGACAGGAGCATAAAGAAGTCGTAATCCTGGAAGGTAATAGAGTTAAGGTAAAGACCGCCAACGCCGTTGATGGAGAACATCTTCTCTATAACAAGCGAGCCCGAGAGAACTGCAACGAACTCACTAAGGATAGAGGGGAAGATTACGACCATCGAGTTACGCATAGCGTGACGGAAGATAGCCTGGCCCTTGGTAAGGCCCTTCGTTCTCGCGAGGAGCATAAACTCGCCCGTAAGAACCTCGGACAGCTCGGCACGGGTATAACGTGCGTAGCCCGCAATAGAACCAAGGCTTAATGCAAATACCGCAGGAAGCATAGAGTGGAACACCTCCCAGGTAAAGTATTCCTTACTTAAGGATACCTGTAGGGGGAACCAATTAAGCTTGAAGCAGAATACGTACTGGATCATAAGAGCAAGCACGATGGAGGGCACCGAGATCAGAAGGATAATAAAGATATTGATGACCTGGTCCTGCCACTTATTCTTCTTAAGTGCGGCATAAATACCCAAGCCGAGACCGATCGGAACGCCCAGCAGGGTTGAATAAATGTTGATTAATATTGTGGGGGGAAGCTTGTTAACGAAAACCTCCCATACGGGCATACCCAGATATTCACCGTAGGTGGTTGCTACACCGAAATCGCCGAGAACAAAGATCCTCTTAAGGTAGGTACCAAGCTGGATGAGGATCGGCACGCGATCGTAGGTAAAGGTTCCGTTAGGACCCTTTTGGATATTAGTGATCCAACCGTGTCCCTCAAGCTGCTTGTAAGCAATATAAGGGTCCTGGTCGGGACCGACGTTAACGTGAATCGGCAGGAGCTTGATAAGCACGAAGCACATCACGAAGATGATGGCAAACGTGAACAGCATCAAGCCAAGTCGCTTCATCACATATTTAAACATATACATAGGTTTTTCTCCTCTGTTGTTGTAATTTTCCTATTCATAAAAGGACGTCGCAAGGTATTCTGTGGCTTGTCTACCCGCGAAGCCCAGTGCACCAAAGCTGTGCCATATATACGAACCGTTTTACTGACTAATGTTAAAATGTAATCTTTTGTTTACTATTATTGACCGTTTTTCAGGTCTTGCGTCGATGCAAAAAAATTATGACCTTGATAAAAAGACACAATCAGCGGTGAGCGAAGGTCATCCGCTCACCGCCTATGTTATGATTTAATAAACTTGATAAGCCTTATACTAAGGATTACTCACTCATCTTGTAGAGGTTGGTGAGATCGTTGCCGTTATCCTTAAGGAACTGCTTCCACTGGAAGTCAGTGTAGTTAACGGTCATGTATCTGATTCCACCGTAACCCATGAAGGTGTTGTAATCATAGTTGATGTAAGAGAACTTGGGGCTAAGGAAGGAACCGGAAGCGTCGCCGATAAGCATTACGGAGCGGCTCTCCTTAAGAACGATCTCCTCAAGTGCAGCGAGGATCATAAGTCTTACGCTGGAGGGAGCCTTACCTTCATCCCAGTTATAAACCTGAGGCTGCTCCTTGCTCTCTGCAAGACCGTTGAGGCAGAAGAACCAGTTCTGAAGGCTCATAGTGATCTCCTCACCTGCACCTGCATAATCGCCTGCGGGCATAGTGAGAGTCATAGGAATAACGGAGGTATCCCAGTAACCGTGATAGTTAAGGCTATCATCAGGATCTACGAATGCACCGATGATATCGAAGGGATCGAATGCGTTACCGGTGAAGCCGTAGCCGAAGCCGATCTGAGTATCGCCGGCACGGAATGCATCAGACCAACCGTCACCTGCAGATGCGTCGAACTTAAGCTTGATCTTGCCCTCAAGAGCAGTGCCCTTGGTGATCTCGTTAACAACGCCCTGGAGATACTCGCAACGGAATCTCTGCTTGTCGGTATCAACGGAGGAACCGTAAACAAGAGTGATGTCCTTGGTTGCATCGTAGCCATACTTGTCAGCATCAGCGGTGAGGATGTTGATAGCCTCTACCATCTTCTCCTTAGCAAGAGCAAGGTTGTAGCCGGTAAGAGAATCGTGTGCGTCATCAAGGCTGAGGTTGTTAAGTGTGCCGTTAGACCACTTGCCGTTCTCCTCGGTGAAGCCGTATGCACGAAGAATAGCTGCCTTAGCCTCTGTGGTGCTACGGTAGATACCGCCATCAGCAAGAGTGGTAGCGTTCTCGATGTCATAGAAATACATGGTGTTAAGAAGACCGAAGCAAGGAACGGTAGAACCGGGCCAGATCTTCTCTACGATATCGCTTCTGTTAAGAGCAAGGTTGAGTGCGTGACGGAACTCCTGGATAGCAAGAATACCGTTGTTGTTGCCACTGGTCTTGAGAACCTCAAGGTCAGAGAAGAGCTGCATACCGAAGGTACCGGTAGATGTGGAGTAAGAGATGTACTTGGAATCCTTGAACTCCTCATAGTTCTCGGTGGAGAGACCTGCATCATCATAAAGTCCGCTGAGGAAGCCCATCCAAGAGGTAGCGAACTCCTCAACCTTACGGCAGTTGATGAAGTCAACGTTGTACTGGTTGTTGTAAATGTCCATATTCCAGCCGTACCAGTGCTCGTTCTTAGCGAACTTGTAATGGCTACCAGCCTCGAACTCTACGAGCTTGTAGGGTCCCCAGCTTGCGGTGGAAGCAAGAGAAGAGTTGTAAGTGGAGGTCCAAAGAGTTGCACCCTCTGCAGGCTCGTGCTTGTTAGCCTCGTACTTTGCCTTGTGAACAAGGGGAAGGCTGGACATGTAGTAAGCTGCCCAAACGGAGAGAGAACCGTCCTCGTTAAGGAGGGAGAAGGACTTGTCAAGAAGGATTACGATTGCGTTCTCGTCCTCGAGAGCGTAGAGACCAACGGTCTCCCAATCAACAGGATCACCGTATCCATCGAAGTAGTAGTAGAATGTAGGATAGTACTCAGCGGTAGCTTCGCCGGTAATACCGAATGCAGCAAGGAACTGGTCGTAGATAGCAGCAAGCTTAGCCTCATTTCCTGCTACAGGAAGATAACCGAACTCGTCTGCAAGCTTAGAGAGCTCCTCGTAGTAGGTAGCACCGAAAGCGGTCTGAATCTTATTGCCGTTCTCGTCAAGAACGTAAATGTAATCGCCATTCTCATCCTTAACGGGCTTGCCTTCTGCATCAAGCTCTACCTGGAAATCATCATAGAGATAGCCGTTAGAGTACATCCACTTTGCAGAGTACTGGGAGTTACCGGACCAACCTGCAGAGAGGTTTACGAAGTAAGGACCATCGTGGATCTCATCGGTATCCCAATTGTATACGTCTCTATAGATAGGAGCACCGGAGTAGAAATACTCTCTGGAATTCTTAACCATAAGGTTATCGTAGAAGGTGTTACCACGATAGTTCATAAACTTAGGATTAAGCTGAGCCTCCATAGAGTACTCAAAGTCAGCAGCGGTAATAGGTGTACCGTCGTCCCACTTGAGATCGTTACGAAGAGTGATCTTCCAAGCATAGCCGCCCTCAGCCTTCTGCTCGTCGGTGTAGCCCCACTTCGCGTCAACGGAGGAGGTAACGTCCTCAAGCTTGGTAGCTGCGGAGTAGTTAACGGAGAATGCACCGGGAACGATGCCGTCAACGTTGATGGAACCGTCAGCATTGAACTTGCCGCCCTCAAACATATAGTCATACTCGAAGAAGGAGGAACCAATGTAGCTCATAATCTGAGTGTCATTGTTGTCCTGGTAGGTAAGCTCGTTCCAGTTACTAGGCATAACGCTAGTAGTGGTGTTGTAGGAAACGGTGCCGTCGTCTACCTCTGCCTTTCCGTCGTCATAATCTGCATCGCACTTATCGCACTTGCCGTTATCGTCTGCGTCAACGTGTCCGTCGCACTCATCCTTTTTGGGGAAGAGGAAACAGGACGCGAGCATAGAAACGCACATAACAACTACAAGCAGGAGTGCAAGAATCTTTGTACTTTTCATGATAAAAAGTCCTTTCTTAAAAAATAGATTTTTATATTTCGCTACGTTAAATAGTAACAATAGTATCTATTTAACTAATAGTAAATATACAGAGTAAAATAAATAAATATTTATTAAAATGGTTTTTGCACCGAGCAGAAGCGACCTTGTGCCACCGCAGGGTGCAGCGAATAAATAAAGGACGTCGCGAAAAAGAAAATTGATGTGCCTATTATACTACATTCTTTTTCATTTGTCAACCCCTTTTTTGAATATTTTTTTGTTTTTTTGAATTTTTTTAAATTTTTCCTTCATTTTGCATCAAAAAAGTGCCATTTTTTGCAAGAATATGACACTCGCCGTCATTTTTGACAGTTTTTGACGAATTTTTATGCATTGTTATGCAGAAAATATGCATTTATGCATTTATAGTCATTTTTGTGCAATTTCACAGCAAATTCTCCCCAGAAACCGCCCTTGAAAGAATAAACAACGCCATATTTTGTGCATTCTAAACAAAATTGCAGGAAAAATCAGGAAAAATCATCCCTTGAAAGTCGGTCATAGCCCCCACTATATCGGTAATATTAATGATTTGTTTGCCATTTTTTGATGCAAAAATGATTTTTTCTTATTTTGTATATATTTAGGGCTTTTTTATAATAATAAAGGAAGAAATTTCCCGCTCCCTTGCAAAACACAGGAAAATAATGTATAATAGAAAAGAACGATTCATTTATCCGACGCGAAGGTAGTCGTCGGGCAAGAAAGGATTACTTTATGAAGGGTTTTTCCGAATTCAAGAGAAAGCACGAGCTTCTGATCTGTGTTGACAGCGACGGCTGTGCTATGGATACGATGGATATCAAGCATATACGCTGCTTCGGCCCCTGTATGATCAAGGAGTGGTCGCTTCAGGAATATGAGAGAGAAATACTTGACAGATGGAATGATATAAACCTTTACACCATAACCCGCGGAATAAACCGTTTCAAGGGGCTGGCAATGGCTCTGTGCGAGATCGACGAGAAATATTGCCCCGTTGAGGGGGCGAGGCTGCTCAGGGAGTGGACGGATACAGCCCCCGAGCTGTCAAACGGTGCATTAGAAAAAATGATCACAAAAAATCCCGATGCTACCGTGTTCAGAAAAGCCCTCAGCTGGAGCCGTGCGGTAAACGAGGCCATAAATCTGCTACCCGACGATACGAAGCTTCCCTTCCCTATGGTAAAAGAGGCACTCGCCCTGGCACACGGTAAGGCCGACGTGGCTATCGTATCGAGTGCAAATCTCGGTGCGGTGCTTGAGGAATGGGAAGTGCACGGTCTTCTCGACTCGGTGGACGTGATAATGTCTCAGAACGACGGCAGCAAGGCTTTTTGTATCAAAAAGCTTCTCGCGTGCGGGTATATTAATAAAAAGGTAGTAATGTGCGGCGACGCCCCCGGCGATCTTGCTGCGGCAGAGGAAAACGGAGTCTATTTCTTCCCCGTCCTCGTCCGCTCGGAGAGGGCAAGCTGGGAGGAGTTTATATCCACCGCCCTGCCGAAGCTTATAGACGGTAGCTACGGCGAGGGATATCAGGAAAAGAAAATCAAAGAATTTTATAAAAATTTAGGTGAATAAAGGAGTATTATCAAAGATGGTAAACCTTAAAGCAAAGCCTTATAACCTCTCCGACGCAGATATCGCGTGGGTGAGAGATACTATCGCGGCTATGACCGACGAGGAGAAGGTCGGTCAGCTGTTCTTCCAGCTTACTGCAAGTCAGGAGGAGGATTACCTTCGCGAGCTGATGGAGAAATACCATCTCGGCGGCTGTCGCTACAACGGTATGCCCGGCGAGAAGGTTTTGGCACAGAACAAGATACTGCAAAAATACGCGAAGATCCCCGTATTTATTGCCTGCAACCCCGAGAAGGGCGGCGACGGTGTCTGTCCCGACGGCACGCAGGTCGGCGCACAGGTGAAGGTTGGTGCTACCCGTAAACCTGAGTATGCACAGGCCATGGGCCGTGTCTCCGGCGCCCAGATCAAGGCTACCGGCTGCAACATGGCATTTGCCCCCGTTGTGGACATCTGCTACAACTGGGAGTGTGAGGAAGTTCTGCTCCGCGCCTACGGCAATGATCCTAAGCTGGTCGCCACCATGGGTAAGGCCTACATGGACGGCCTGCACGAGACTGAGGGCGTTTTTTGCTGCGCCAAGCACTTCCCTGGCAACGGTCAGGACTACCGCGATGCCCACATTTCCAACA
>JAZNWM010000071.1:0-2351 GCA_045593345.1 Eubacteriales bacterium | reverse complement strand
GATCTGATGGATAATCTTTGTCACCTGTGCCTCAAGATCTGCAGAAGGAGAAAGCCCTGCAATATTACTTCTTGAACGCATACGGAGAATAGAATCAACGTGAGAAGCCAGGGAGGAAAGATCAAAGGGCTTGATAAGGCAAATATCCGCACCTGCCTCGGATGCCTCGATAAGCACGTTCTGCTTGTTTATCGGGGATAATAATATAAAGGAAGGCTTTGTCTTGGGATGAGAGGTGCTCGTGGCACGCATAAGTCCGATGCCGTCAATAACCGACAGCCAGAGATCGACGATAACGATATCGTAACCGCCGTTTATGATTTTTTCAAGAGCCGCCTCGCCGTTTGCTGCCTCGTCAATTTTCTGAAATCCGGATTTGAAAAGAAAGTCGCCAATTCGCTTTCTTTCCTCAATATTATCGTCACAAATCAGAATTTTCGCATTGTTTTTCATTGTTTTTTCTCCTTATTTTGATGATTAAATGGAAAATATTGGTAATTTTCACGAACAACATCATTTTAGCACAAAATAGATAGAAAATCAAGGAGTAAATATGACAGAAAAATAGGGCTGGTTCTTATTACAAAAATGGTAAAATTTACCAAATTCAGATGTAGAACCGACAAAAAACGACAAAATGAGATGGAAATAGGCATTTTATGATTTTCCAAAAAAGTTGGTAATGCTACAAAATTTTGAAAAAAATATAAATTTTGCGTTAAAAATTCAACAATCTGCTTGAAATATTGAAAATGCGATGCTATAATGTAATTGTGGAAGGATTCGATTTTTCACATTTTTAAGTATTTTGCTTAAAATAATATGAGTAAATTTATTAAAATAATTTTGATAATTAAGGAGATTATTATGAACACTAAGGTTACAGGTAATCGCTTCATTGACGGCTGGATATCCGAGATGGTTGATCTCGTTCAGCCCGACAGCATCGTTCTTATTGACGGCAGCGAGAGCCAGGCTGAGGCTCTTCGTCAGGAGGCCTGCCGCACCGGTGAGATGATCAAGCTCAATCAGGAGCTTCTGCCCGGATGCTATCTTCACAGAACTGCCATAAACGACGTTGCCCGCGTTGAGGACAGAACCTTCATTTGCACCTCAAAAAAGGAGGATGCAGGTAATATCAACAACTGGATGGATCCCAAGGAATGCTACGATAAGCTCTCCAAGCTTTACAGAGGCTCCTACAAGGGCAGAACTATGTACGTTATTCCTTATTCTATGTCTGTTGTGGGCTCTGACTTTGCAAAGTACGGCATCGAGCTTACCGATTCTATCTACGTTGTTCTCAATATGCTTATTATGACCCGCGTCGGCACTAACGTTCTTGAGGCTTTGGGCGACAGCGATGATTTCATCAAGGGACTTCACGCACGTGCGGATATTGATGCAGAGAAGAGATATATCTGTCATTTCCCCGAGGACAATACCATTTGGTCGGTCAACTCCGGCTACGGCGGAAACGTTCTTCTTGGTAAGAAGTGCTTTGCACTCCGTATTGCGTCCTACCTCGGCAGAAAGGAGGGCTGGATGGCGGAGCATATGCTTATTCTCGGCGTTGAATCTCCCGACGGCGATGTTAAGTACATAAGTGCGGCGTTCCCCTCTGCCTGCGGTAAGACTAACCTTGCAATGCTCATTCCTCCCGAAATCTATAAGAAGAAGGGCTATAAGGTATGGTGCGTGGGTGACGATATTGCCTGGCTTCGTGTCGGTCAGGACGGCAGACTCTGGGCGGTCAACCCCGAGAACGGATTCTTTGGCGTTGCCCCCGGTACTAATGAGAAATCCAACCCCAACGCTCTTCATACCTCTATGAAGAACGCTATCTTCACCAACGTATGTCACAATCTCGACGATAATACGGTATGGTGGGAGGGTCTTAACGATAATCCTCCTCATAACGCTGTCAACTGGAAGGGCGAGAAGTGGGATTATACCAAGTACGACAAGGCTGATAAGGTAAACACCTCGGGTGCACATCCCAACTCCAGATTTACCGCTATGGCAGAGAACTGCCCCTGTATCTCGGATAAGTTCAACGACCCTGCCGGTGTGCCTATTTCCGCAATCGTATTCGGCGGCCGTCGTGCAAAGACCGCTCCCCTTGTATATCAGTCTACCTCATGGCAGCACGGCACCTTCGTTGGCTCTGTAATGGCATCTGAGACCACCGCTGCGGCGGCAGGTGCTGTTGGCGTCGTTCGTCGCGATCCTATGGCTATGCGTCCCTTCGTTGGCTATGATATGGGTGACTACTGGGCACATTGGCTCGCTATGGGTAAGACTATTAAGCACGCACCCAAGATCTTCCACGTTAACTGGTTCAGAACCGA
>JAZNWM010000070.1:0-2871 GCA_045593345.1 Eubacteriales bacterium | reverse complement strand
TACGATCCGACTTAGACGCTACGGCTGATACAGTCACGCCTTGAGGGTGAATGGAAATGGAGCAGCCGTGGTGCTCGCATCCGCCATAAGCTTCACCTTGAGTACGGCGACCGCTTCGATTGGCCTGATATGAATGCCACGCCCGTCGGCGATTCGCTGTTCTGCTACGGTCTCCGCGACCATTTTGGTATTCTCTGTGACGGCAGCGTCATTCCTTGCTGCCTTGACCGAGAGGGAGCTATCACCCTCGGCAATATCCTTGATACGCCCATTCGGGACATTCTCTCATCTGATAGGGCAGAGAATATTCTTCGCGGATTTGATCAGAGATGTGCGGTAGAGGAGCTTTGTAAAAGATGTGGTTATGCCACCAGATTTAACTGATATGTAAAGTATGGTTGTCAAAAACTATGTTTTTCCGATTTTAGAATCAATGAAATCAAGATAAATATTCCAATCCTCGCGGCTGAAGTAGTCAATTCCTTGACGCAGATGGCAGGAGATCTCTCCTCCCTGTATAATTCCTTCTGCTGCGGGGATTTCTTTTGCTTCTCCGAGCCCCGACAGCCCCTGCGGCCTGTAATAATCCTCGCTTATTCTGTATAAACGGTCGAGCTCTACCTCAAAATCATAGTATCCACCATCCTCGGCGTATCCTACCAGCACTCTCCTCGGTGCTATGGCAGAGAGCAGCAGAGTATACTCGTCACCCACAGGCTTATCGGCAAGGGCAGGGCAGTACAGGTAGGGAAAATCCCGTACCGTTATCCCGCTTTTTGGTATTTTATCAGAATACGGCGGGGGATAGGAGGCAATTCCGTTAGCAATAATATAGCCTATTCTCGTATCAAAGGCGGCGGCAAGCATACCCGCTCTGCCGTAAATTTCCTGCCCGCTGACGCAAATTGCATCCTTGCTTATAGCTTCAAGATCGTATGCCAGATCCACCGCCCGCATAACTGAAAAGGCCCATACGGCGATCTTTCCAGCCGCAGCCTTTCTTTTTCTTGACCTTGCTATGTGACCGCATATCCTCGTCTTGAAGTCACCGTTGTTTTCTGCAACCTCTCTCGCATCTATCTGAAGTATGGCGTAGCCTCGGTCAATTATCTCCTCGGCGGGCAGAAATTTGTTCGGCACACCGTCCTGATCGGTCAGGGTTATTATGGCGGGAATATTCGTTCTACCCTTCGGTATAACCGCAGTAAGCGGCATAGTTACCGTCCTGTCGGCAAGCTCCATTAAAATCTCGTACTCTGTAAGCTCGGCCTTTCCTGCGGCAAAGCCCTCGTCGGCAGATTTGACCTTGTAATCAAGATGTATCGGCCTTCTCGGAATTTCACCATATATCCTCTCGGCAAGAGTTGAGCGAGCCTCCGCCTGCATTCTGATTATTTTCTCTTTCATGGTCTTCCTCTTACTGAAAATTCACCATCATTATACATCCTCCCCCGATCATTGTCAATACGCCCCCCCATTTTGTTTTATGGCAGAATGACTCTTGACTATTTTTCCCCGATGTGATAAAATAATAAATCATTACGTTACGAAAGGAGTCACAGCTATGGCATTTGACGCTTGTATGATGCGTGCCGTTCTCTCGGAATTTTCCGCCGAATTTCCCGAGGCAAAGATAGAGAAGGTTCTTCAGCCGAGAAACGATGAGATAGATATGCTCATCCACCACGGCAGACTGTCCCGCCGTCTTGTTTTCAACGTGGGCCCCAACGCCCCCAGGCTTCAGCTGTCAGATAAGCAGAAGGAAAATCCTCTGAAGGCACCGATGTTCTGTATGCTCCTTCGTAAATATTTCCTCGGTGCCAGGATCATCTCGGTATCTCAGCCGAATTTTGACAGAATTGCCGAATTTCGTGTGTCCTGCTACGACGAGATGGGCTTTGCAACAGAGAAGATCATCGTCTGCGAAATAATGGGCAAATACGCCAACCTCATCGTCCTTGACTCGGGTCGCAAGATACTCGCCGCCCTGAAGGTTATCGACTTTGCTTCAAGCTCGGTTCGTCAGGTTCTCCCCGGCCTTATGTATCAGACGCCTGCTATGGCGGAGAAGCTCCTTCCCACCGAGATAGACAGCGAGCTGTTTTATAAGAAGCTTTCGGAATTTCCCTCTGAGCGTACGGGCGAGAAGTTCATCACCTCCACCTATTCGGGCATCGCAACGCAGATCGCACGCGAGCTGGTCTTTCGTGCGTCGGGACACACCGACACACCCGTCTGCAATATTGATCCCGATCAGTTCTATAAGGTGTTCAGCCGGTGGCAGCAGCTTCTTATTGACGAGAGCTACACACCCACCGTCGTATTTGACAAGGCAGGTAAGCCTATAGATTACTCTTATATGGACATCACCTATCTTGGCGATAAGGTTGATAAGCGTCATTTTGATAGTATATCCGGGATGCTGGATTGCTACTTTGAGGAGAAGGATCGCCTTGAGCATATTCATCAGCGTGCCCACGATATAACCAACCTGCTTAATAATGCAGAGGCAAGGACCGAGCGTAAGCTTGGAATTCAGCGTCAGGCACTCCTTGATGCCGAGCGTGGCGAGGAATATAAGCGTCACGCCGACCTCATAACCGCAAATCTCTACCGTCTCCAGCGTGGAATGGATAGCTTCCGTACGGTTGATTACTATGACGAGAGCTGTCCTGAGATTGAGATAAAGCTTGATCCCAGGCTCACCCCCTCGCAGAACGCACAGAAGCTTTATAAGCTTTACAACAAATGTAAGACCGCCAAGATCGTTCTTATTACCGACGCAAAGGAAACTGACGAAGAAGCAGCTTCTGCTATCCGTTCGGTAACTGCTCTCGGCATTAAGCTTGATACCGCTTACGTAGGAAGCGC
>JAZNWM010000069.1:0-3387 GCA_045593345.1 Eubacteriales bacterium | reverse complement strand
AAGGCATATTATCAACTCCTTGGCTCACAGAACGACATGGCTACGATCCGACTTTTATGGGTAAGGATGCAGAGGGCAATATCTCCAAGCTCTCTAAGCGTCACGGTGCCGTATCCTTCCAGGATCTCGTTGCAGACGGATATCTTCCCGAGGCTATTATCAACTACATCTCGCTTCTCGGCTGGTGCCCCAAGGGCGGCGAGCAGGAGTTCTTCACTCTTGAGGAGCTGAAGGCGGCATTTACCATTGACGGCGTTTCCAAGTCACCCTCCGTATTTGACTTTGAGAAGCTGCTCTGGTTCAACGGTGAGTATATTCACAAGCTTGATGACGATAGGTTCGCAACCCTTATCGAGAGCTTCATCAAGATTGAGATTCCCGATAATATCAACAAGGAAAAAATGCTGGCTCTTCTTAAAACCAGAATTGCGAAGCTGTCCGAGATAAACGACAGAATGGCATTCTTCATCACCCTTCCCGAATATGAGAAGGAGCTGTTCCTCAATAAAAAGAACAAGATAAACGATTACGAGATCGTTAAGACAGTTCTTACCGAGGCTGTGGCTGTGCTTTCGGGTGTAGACAGCTTTGATAACGATACCCTCTTCGCATCGCTTATGCCTATTGCAGAGAAGCTTGCGATCAAGACCGGTACTCTTATGTGGTGCATCCGCATTGCAGTTTCGGGTATGACTGCAACTCCCGGCGGTGCTACCGAGATTATGGAGGTTATCGGCAAGGCAGAGTCGCTTGGCAGAATTGAGAAGGCCCTTCAGAAGCTTGCATAACATAAAGATTAAGGCGAGTCCTTTTGGACTCGCCTTTTTTTCTGAGCTGCCACGACTGATTCTATATTCAAAAGGCAGCTGAAGAGGCTTTTCAGCAATCAATCCTTCTCAAGATCACTTTCCTTAAGATGCGAGGTGGGAACAAGATTGTTGTGCCTCTTGCCAAGAAGATTACGATCGCCCTTGCTATATCCCTCAGAACGGATATATGCATTCCATCTGATGTGCTCGGGGTTGGCTATCTCAACCTTTTCCTCAAAGGAGAGCTGCTCCCAATTTTCAATTTCAGGATAACACTTCATCTGAATACGAAGGTGACGGTGTATCGCCCTGGCTACCGAGGAGCGGTAATTATACTCGTGCCTCCAGAAGGTGCGATCGGCATCACGCTGAGTCTTCTTCATAAGGAGCTTTCTGCTTTTTTTAGCGGCACGCGGATTTTTCTTTTCCTCCTTATCAATTTCAGCAAGCTCATCCTTAATACTCTGCAGAGCATAGCCATAGTGAATATCAAAGCCGTCATCAATAAACTTAGAATCAATTAACGTCTCTACCGAATAGAAGCTGTTAAGGTCGCCTGTAACCAAAATATTGTAGAACTGGTCTTTGGAATTAAAAACTCCCTTTTCCTTGCCGCCGGCAACAGTCTCCCAGGTAGTACGAAGGGCTGTGGCAAGCCTTGAATCATATACAACCGTTTCAATATCCGGCTTATGAGCATCGGAGCCATAATCAACGTTCTCGCAAATTGTGCGGATCTCGGTGGCAGTCTTGAGATTGATTTCGTCGGTACCAAGACAGACGAAAATATAAGAAGCATCAGTAATGTTCTCAATATGCTTCCTAAACTCGGGAGTAGAAACATTAATTCCGTCAATAATCTTTATTTCGTAGTATGGCTCCTCATTCCACAGCTTCCTTTCTTTCGGATCATCAGGCTCCTTCCTCGGACCGTTATAATTCTCATGCATAAGCTCGGGACACAAAAATTTAAATCTCTCCTCTGCAAGCTCGTCCGAATCGAACGCGGTTATTTTAAGCAGGTAGCCCTTAAGCTGACAGAACCAGGTAAGTGCCTTCAGCATCTCCTTACCGTACTGACCAAGACCGACTATAACTGCAGAAATAACCTTGTCCTTCTTGCCATTTACCGTGCGTGCCCTGTCAAAGAGCATTTTTCCGTGAGTATAAAGGTTATGATAAATCAGCATCTGTATATCGTCTATTCGGATTGCACGCATGCTTTCGGGAGTAAAGGACTCCATAAGAAGCTGGCTGCGTATATCGGAGGAGAAAATGCGAAGCTCTACCTTCGGATAATCGTAATTCTTCATAACCAACTCAGCGTGGCGAAGCTTTTTGCCCTCGTCCTCCGAAATCAAATAGAAGTTAAGCTTACGCAAGGAAATCGCTCCCCTGTATTTTATAGAGTCAAAATCCTTGTTAAAGAGGATTGCTCCAAGCATACGGGCATCCTCAACAAGCTCCATTTTCTCCTCGCAGACCTTATCGCTTATCTCGGCGAAGACAATTACGTTCCAGGGCTTTATCTTAAGTCTCTTGCGACCGTTCTCATCCGTTTCAAAATAGAATTTCTTCTGTTTTCTGATATCGGTTGCAAGAGCAATTGCTTTTTCATTCAGCTCGTTAAACACATGAGTCGGGAACAGTCCGCCGAAGAAATACCTCAGCTTTGACAGCAGATTATTAAAGAAGGTGAGAACGAAGCTGAAGGTAAGAATCGGTGCGGAGAAATAAAGGAGAGAACCTATCCAGGTATAGAATTCTCTGACGGCGGGATCAGCTAAAATACCGTAGCGGATATTTTCATCATCCTTTAGATCATATATCCAGAGCAGCTCGCCGTCCAGAATAAAGAGTCTGAAGGAGAACTGGAGCGACGTGAGAATTGATTCTACCCAATGCCCCTCTGTACCGGTGTTGTGGACGATGTAATCGTGGGCAATGGGGAGAAAATAGAAGGCTGCCGCAACAAACGTGCCGACAAAAACGATTCTGATCGGGGTGACAAATCTGTCCTTCTTCGGAAAAATATAAATGATAAGGGCCCACAGCAGTGCAAAAATAAGTCCCGAACAAAAGATGCCTCGGGCCAGATGTCCGCCGATCAGCGAATCAAAGAGGCTCGAACGCATAGTATAGACTCCAACAATAACCGACAAAAGACATCCAATAATAAAGATGATTTTGGAGAGATTGACGGGCACTCTGTGATTTTTATACTTTGCCCTTTTATTCTTTTTGCTATTCTTTTGATCTGTCTGCTTATCGTCAACCTTTTTGTTCTTCAAATCATCAGCGTTCTCTGTCTCCCTGTCCTTTTTCATCTTAGTCACCGTTATATGCACTACAATAGCTGCAACGCTGAACAAAAGTAATATGAAGCAAGAAAGCCTGCATTCATTGAGAACGAATAAAAGCTCGCGAAAATAATCCATAAAATGCCTCCTCGATGCTTTCAGCTGTGATGCCGAAATAAGTCCTAATAATTTTATCGTATTTTTTGACATTTGTCAATACTCATCTTAAAAGTATTGCAATTAATAGTATAATTCACCCATAGCAATAAAGTCGGATC
>JAZNWM010000068.1:0-2041 GCA_045593345.1 Eubacteriales bacterium | reverse complement strand
TTCTTACGAAAATCTTGCCTCGACTTGTTTGAACTGCAGTAATGCACCAGCCCCTAACAGATGATTTGAGGTGGAGAGAAAAAGATAAAAAGGAAAACAAATTCCCCACTGATGCCTGCAGTTGTTGTCCGGACCGTATCTCGAAAAAGAGAAGGGTTTCCCCACTGATGCCTGTGGTTACAATTCGGACCGTATCTTGAAAAAAAGGATTTTTTCGCCTATATATTGCATTTTTATTAATTGTGTGCTATACTCAAAATATAAAAAGCAACAAAATAACGGAGGACACACTAATGAAAAGCTGGATCATCAATAACGGAACGCTGGAGAAATATGTTGGAGAAGCCAAGCGTGCCGTGGTTCCTGAGGATGTCAGGCAGATATCCTCGTATGCCTTCCAGGATGCACCGAATTTACGCGAGCTTGTAATTACAAAAAACGTCACTTCGCTTTCCGGCCGTGCAATATACTGGTGTAAAAAGCTTGAAAGGGTAGATATTCAATCAAATGAGCTTAATATGGCCTTCCATATTTTTCAGTATTGTGAGTCTCTGAAAACCGTCAACTTCAATTCCTGCGAGACCTATATTCCTACCTATTGCTTCTCCGGATGCGAAAGCCTTGAGGAAATCGTTATTACCAAAGGAATCAGGGGCATAGGCGATTATGCTTTTAACGGTTGCTCTAGCCTTAGGAAAATGATAATTCTTAATCCTGATATTGCTCTTGGCAATTCGCTGTTCGACGGTACACCTACAGATTTTGAAATAGAATATATAGGTGACCACAAAACATTCCTTGAACTATCGAGAAGAAGATTCTATAAAAAGACCGAGAGCTTCGGAGATTATCACCACCGCGATGTATATGAGGTTGAGGTAACAACGCAGACTTATCCCTTCTCAAGATTTGATGCAACCGTTAAAACCAAGGTTTATTGCAGGGCAGACGGTGTAACTCTTGTGTTCCCCGCCGGAAAAGGAAAACCCGAAAAGAAATAATTGCAATGAAAAAGGTTATCATAATCGGCTGCCCCGGCTCGGGAAAAACTACGTTTGCTATAAAGCTGCACAGGACAACGGGCCTGCCGCTATACCATCTTGACGCCATCTGGCACAAGCCCGACAAAACCCATATCCCGAGAGATGAATTTGACGAAAGACTTGCTGAGGTTTTGCAGCTTGACGAATGGATTATTGATGGCAACTATTCGCGTACTCTTGAGATGCGGCTTTCCGCCTGCGATACGGTATTCCTCTTTGATCTGCCAACAGAAGTTTGCCTGTCGGGTGCTATAGAAAGGCTTGGCAAGGGCAGGTACGATATGCCTTGGATTGAACGGGAGGTTGATCCTGCTTTCCGCTGCGAGATAGAAGAATTCAAGGATAAAAAAGTGCCGGGAATTTATAATCTGATAGAAAAACATAGGCAGAATAGGAAAATCATTGTTTTTAAATCAAGAAAAGAATCAGATGATTTTCTTGGCTGCTCGGACGTTTTAGCATAAATGAGATTATTTGATAGAATAATTAGCAAGGAGCCGATAGAAAAAGGCTGGTCGGGTGACAAAAAATATAAGGTCATCCTTGACGATGGAAAAACGCTTTTATTAAGGCTTTCCTCCATTGATCAATACGAGCGTAAAAAGAACGAGTTTGAGCTTATGACTCAGGTTGCCGCTCTTAATATCCCTATGTGTCTGCCGATTGAATTCGGCACAACAGAGGAGGGCGTTTATTCGCTTCAAGGTTGGATAGACGGCCAGGATGCAGAGTCAATGGCCAACGATCTTACCGAATCAGAGCAATACAGCTACGGGCTTGAGGCCGGCAGGATTCTGAAAATAATACATACCATTCCTGCCCCCGAGGGAATTGAGAGCTGGGAGTCCTTCTTTAACCGAAAGATTGACAGAAAAATTGAAATGTATGAGGCCTGTCCTCTAAAGTACGACAACGGCAAGCTATTCATCGACTACATAAACGGTCACAGGCATCTGCTTTCCGGAAGGCCGCGTACCTATCAGCACGGCGACTACCAC
>JAZNWM010000067.1:0-8101 GCA_045593345.1 Eubacteriales bacterium | reverse complement strand
TGCAGTATGGGTGTTAACGCCCGAGGGAACAGCCGTATCGAACTTATGTCCCTCTGCACGAATGACGGTCCAATCCTCGCCCTCGTCAATAGGCTGATCGCCGTTTGCATCAGCGTAAAGCTGGCCGCACTTATCACACTTATAGTGTGAGATCATACCGTCCTCAAGACAGGTAGCGGGAGTTTCTTTAACTTCAACGATATTATGGATACAGTCGGTACGGTCGAAGTAGAACTGAAGCACGATCGTGCTACCAATTGCAAAGCCTGCATCAACTCTGCAACCGTTTACAAGCAGCTCAAGGGCGGGAACGTCAAGCGTATAGCCCTCGTTAAGCACAAGCTTAACAAGCACGTAATAATCGTTGTTGTCCTTAAACCTGTCAACGCCGGGCATCATAGGTCTGTTTGCAGTCGCGTCGTACCACATAAGACCAACGTCGCCGTCATAATAATCATTCCAGGAGGCATCCTTCTCGCTCTGATAAATATCGGTAATTATCTTATTAAAATCAGGAAGCTCTCCGACAACGGGAGAAGGAACGGTAAGTTCTATTTCGTTAACCGTAACCTCGGGACACTCGAATACGTACTTAACCCGGATCTCGTTATATGCCATATTACGGATGAATATGTCTGCAGCCTTGCCGTTTATTGTAGCGTCAACGAGAGAATTATTATTGTTATCCGCCGCGAACTTATAGTCTGTAGCTGCAAGAAGGGTTACGCGAAGCTCGTAACGGTGGCCGCCGATAAAGGCCTGATTTTCGTACACCTCGGTGCCGTATTCATCGTTGGTTACATCATACCAGGAAACGCCCTTCTTTGCATAATAAAGGTCAACCCACTGACCGTTAATGATCGTACCGCTGCTGCCGTTGGCACTTGGATCATTGTAGTATCCTGAATTATGGAAGATAACGTCATAGTCGGGAAGCTGGCCTGCCACGGGTGCGGTTGCGGAAATATCTACGTTTTCAACCACATCGCTGTTGCAGGTGAAGATGCAGCTGACACACGCGTAATAATGAGGATCCGCGTACTCGCCGTTTTCATAATGCTTATAAACGCCGTTTGCCGACTTTCCGTTGACGGTAGCGTCTACCCAATGATTATTCAGCTCCTCGTTAACTGCGAATACCTTATCGCTGGTATTCTTTATGCAGACGATAACGTCCACGTTGTATGCAACGCCCTTCTGGAAGGTCTCGTTTTCAGCCATTTTTACGTACTTATATTCTCCGTCCACCTCGATGAAGCTGTACCAGATAACGTCTGCGATCATAAGCTCATCGTTAGTTACCCAGGCAAAGCCCTGTGACGGCTTCTCGCCTGCTTCGGGCGTGGGAATACTGAGTATGTCGATCTTATCTATAACCTCAAGCTTACAGTTAATAACGAATCTCAGCTCAACGTATCTGTGGGGGTTATAAGTCATAAGCACGTTGCCATCATAATAGCTCCACTGTGCAGCGATTGCCCTGGAGCCCGCAAGCGAGGAATAAACGTCGGGATTTCCGTTCTCGTCAAGCTCGAAGATCTTTGTACCGCCGTTATAAAGTCTCACGGTAAGAAGATAGCTGCCGCCGTCTACGAAGGTGTGGCTTTCATCAATGGCAACGTATTCCGGAACTCCGTTATTTGTAACTCTCTGACTCCAGAAAACCTCTTCAACGGTAATATCCTCGTTATCGGTACCGAGATGGAAGTCGGGATGCTGTCCCACCGCGGTGGAATAGAGGTCGGTTATGCTAACCTCCTTCACAGACTCGGGTACGGTGAAGGTAAGGTATGCTATCTTTTCTCTGACACCGTCCACGGTGAAGGTATCGTTGTTGGTAAGGGTGGTAAGTCTTCCGTTTACGTCAACGCAATAGGACAGAGCCCCCTCAAAGGTGTGATCCTCGTCGGATACAAGATAAAACCTTGCAGTATAGCTTCTGCCGCCAACGAACTCATCCTCGGGGCCCATAATTCTGTTAGTTCCCGCATCTCTCCAGATAACGCCGTTGATCCAACCGTCCGAATCAAAATCTGCCATACGGCAATCGCCGACTATTTCGGGATCAAAATCGGGCGTAGCCCCGGGCATAGGAGCATCAACGGTGATATCCACGTCCTTTACGGGCTGAATTTCAAGTGTTGGATATTCAACCTCAAAGTACAGGTGAGTCGGGCTCTCAAATCTATACTCGGTGATGTCGACGCCGTTCATCCTGATCTTATAGCCAGAGGGGATAACGTTGAATTCATATCCCTCCGTAGCTCTAACGTGCACGGCAGCCTTGTATGCCATTCCTGCGTGAACCTTTGCATCCTCTCGGATATTGTGGTAATAGCCGTCATCCCTCAGCTCAAACCACTGCACACTTGCCGAATAGGCATTACTTTGGGTGCTAAGCTCGTAGTCGGGAACTCTGCCCGCCTCAGGGTCAAGCAAGCCGCCTATGGTAACGTTATA
The DNA here is from genome assembly GCA_045593345.1 of Eubacteriales bacterium. Classification (GTDB taxonomy): domain Bacteria; phylum Bacillota; class Clostridia; order Oscillospirales; family CAG-272; genus UBA1740. Next base: position 5,641 of record JAZNWM010000067.1, on the reverse strand, counting down.
AACAAGCTTGGGCTCAGAGCTTGCAGATGTGATGAGTGTAACAGCAAGAAGTGTTGCTATTACAATCGCCAGGATAAGGACGAGCCTTATCAATTTTGAATTAGAAAGAAGCTTCATATTTTCCTCCTTTTTTCTTTTCCTCCCCGCCGCACGGGGAGGAGTGCTTTGTATTTACAGCGAAAATAGCTAAAAATGTAAGCTTAAGTTCGCAAAAACAGGATTTGTTCCAACTTTTTGGCTTTTTTGATGGATCAAGACCGATTTTGCCGGTAACTTCATCGTAGGTTTCTTCGCCCCAATCTACCGAAACGATCTCAACGCCCTCCTGAAGTGCGTAAGGAGTGTCATCGGTAGCAGGCTCTTCACCCGTATAGGGCATCGTAATGCCCAATATATCAATTCTGTCTATGATTTTGCTGTCGGGACCGGGATCGGGTGTAGGATCTGATGTGGGATCAGGCTCAGGCTATGCCCGACAATTTATTAATCAAGATCGGTAAATCTCGCTTTATCCAACTGTTAGCCAAATTACTTATTCTGCTTGAAGATCTCCTTGAATCTGGTGTACTCATCCTTCGGAAGCTTATCTCCGCAGACGCACTTTACGGTCTTGGAGAAGATGCGGCGGAAGAAGTTTCCAATTGCGTTCCAGAATCTCTTCCAGCCGCTTGCTTCTTCAAGGCACTTGGAGTGATCCTTTTCGCTGTTGTCGGGATTCTCGGGAGTTTCGTCGTCGGGATTCTCGGGAGTTTCACCACCGGGATTCTCGGGAGTTTCACCACCGGGATTTTCAGGAGTGTTACCCGAATTGCTTTCTTCAACTCTAACTACAAGATAGATGCTGAAGTGATCGGTTTCGAAGGATACAGAGCCGTCCTCGTCGTTCTTTTCGCAATCATAAACCTCCAAAGCATAATAGGTATAGTCGGTGTAAATAACCTTGTATACGTCGTCGCTATTATAACTGTCACCGAGAGGAATGGTAACAACTACGGTCTGGGTGGGAACGTACTGAATTGAGCCGTACTCGAAGGCAATGTTATAGCCTACAACGATATCAGCGTTTCCACCTGCAATCTCATTGATAGATTCCTTTTTATCATCAGGAATTCTCTCCTCATAAACCTTCTCTACCTCAAGGGTGACGTCAGAGGGAACAGACGTGGATTCGCCGCCAAAGCTTACGTTAACACCGGTAGAATTGTCCTCAAAGGACTCCTTATCCTCTGTCATAGACTCGAAGGGGCTGAAGTAGCTATGGTCGCAATACTTACAGGTGTAGAGCATTACGGCACGATCAGCATATTCGTTAGGAGCTGCGATAATCTTAACGTCGTAATCACACTCAATAATCTCGTAGCCACCGCAGGAGCAAACCGCCTTGTGATTGCCGTACATTCCGTCCTCACAGATATAATCGGTGAAGCTGTGGCCTGTTGCAGGAACGTTTGCCCAGTCCTCGCCGTCGTCGAGGAGATTTTCGCCGTTTTCATCGATGAACATCTGGTGGCATTTATCACACTCATAATGTGCAATAAATCCGTTCTCGGTACAGGTGGGAGCAGTTGCATCAACCGAAACAATGTTGTGAATACATTCGGTAATGGGATAATCGTTCTGGATAAGAACCACACCGTCGATGGCATATACATTATATACCTTATATCCGTTGATGAATACCTCGACCTCGTCACCAAGCACGTAGCCATCGTTAAGAACTAAATAAATACCAACGCTGTAATCGGTGTTTTCGGCAAAAACGTCACCCTTTGAGGGATCAAGAGCGGTTTGGGAAAGATTGTTGAACCAGATAATACCGTTATGAATGCTTACTTGAGATTTCCATTCCTCAGGCATATCCGAGAAATATTCATCGGTAGAAATCTTATCGTAGCAGGGAGCTTCGCCAACGACGGGATCGGGAAGCTCGATTTCAATTTTGTCTACGGTGATAGCGGGACACTCAAAGGTATATGAAACTACCAGATAATATTCAGTGGAAGAGAAACCACTTGCCTCAACCTTCGCCTCCACGCCGTTTACAGTAGCGATTACGTTGGTTGTGTCGGTGGTGTCACAATCGAATCTGCAGTTTGTTGCTGCCTGTATATAAAATCTTACCTGATAGGTATGTCCACCGATAAACTTATCGTTTTCGCGAAGGACGTCACCAAAGGAATCATAAGTAACGTCATACCACGACACACCGTCCTTCTTGGTATAAACGTCCTTATTCTCGGCAAAATCATATTCCTGCCAATTGCCGTATGTAAGGTAACCGGTGTTGAGAAATTCCTTATCAAAGCTTGGCGTTTCGCCCGCAACGGGTGCGGTTATACCGCCAATGTCAATTTTATCAACAACCTCGCCGTTGCAATAAAACCATGCGTAAACCTCTACGTAATTGTAGGGATCAACTGCTACGTAATCATAGCCCGTATGCTCAAAAACTGTGCTGACGCTGGCGGATTTCCAGTTAATTGTAGCACTCATCATATGGCTCTCGCGGTCTGGATCGTAGTTAAATACAGCATTACCCGTATTTCTAAGACGGATATTTACCGAGTAAGATACGCCCTTTTGGAAGGTTTCTCCATCCTTAAGCTCAACTACTCTTTCATAACCGTTTTCGTTTACTACGTAACCCCAAGTGATAGACTCAATTACTATATCATCCTGAGCGACCCATACCATACCTGCGGAGGGGGTTTCATCTGCAACGGGAGTGGGAAGCTGAAGGATATCTATATCGTGTATAACATCCTGCTTAAGAGTATACCATACCTGAAGCTCGATGTAGTTATAAAAGTCAAGTGTCTGAAGAACGTTGTGCTCGTCATACTCTCTCCAAGGGGCATTTGTGGCCTTCTTGTCGCCTACGTTGGCAGTTAAAGCAAAGCCTGCAACGCCATCCTTTACCGCAAAGGTCTTGTTGCTCTTGTTTTCAAGATTGATGCAGAGCATATAGGTTGCCCCGTCCTCAAATACGTGGTTTTCATCAACGTCAACAACCTTTTCTACACCGTCAACGTTCTTGAGCATACCCCAAGAAACTGCACCAACCTCAACTCCCTCAACGTCAACAGATACCCAGAAATCGGGAGTCTTGCCTACAACGGGAGCAACAAAGTCTTTAACGTTGATCTCGGTAATAGTTTCGGGAGTGGTAAAGGTGGTATATGCTACTCTATACTCGTTTGTGGGAGTAGGATCGCCCTTGGTAAGTGTAGCCGTTTTGTTATTAATGCGAACGGAATTAGCGGATGCATTGTTAAAGGTATGGTCATCGTCCGACTTGATAACAACCTGCACGCGGTAGGTTCTGCCTGCAACGAATACGTCGTCTTCATTAAGGGTCTTGCCGGTAATGGTGTCTACCCAAAGAATACCGTTAATATATCCACCGATGCTGTAATCGTCAACGATACAGTTGCCTTTAGCAGAGGAATCGAAGGATGGGAAGCTTCCCGCTCTGGGAAGATCAATGCTTATGTCGGCAGTTTCTACCGGTGCAACCGCAAGTGCAGGATATGTATGATACATTATAACGTGTGTTTCATCTATAACTCTGAAGGTGCTATTGGTAAGGCCGTTTATGGTACATCCGAAGTGCTGTGATGCGGTATCGAAATAATATCCGCTTTTTGCTCTAAGATGTACTGCCGCCTGATATACGTCACCTGCGTGAAGGGGGATATCCTCACCGTAGTGAACGAAATTGTCACCCTCCTGACGGAACCACTGTACAGACACAGTATACTGACCGTTTGGAGTAACGTCGCAGTCAGGAAGTCTACCTGCAACAGGAGCAGAAAGACCGCCTACACCTACGTGGTACATGGGTGTGTTGTTTGCCGATACTATAATTGCACTTGAAACGATGAGAGCAATCAATACTACCGCCATAACCACGAATTTGGAAGGATTGGTTTTGGAAATGCTTTTCATTTTAATTTCCTCCTTTTTTTCCTCCCCGCCGCACGGGGAGGAGTGCTTTGTATTTACAGCGAAAATAGCTAAAATGTAAGCTTAAGTTCGCAAAAACAGGATTTGTGCCAACTTCTTGGCTTTTTGAATCGGGTGTAGGGTCGGGATTGGGCTATGCCTCGGTTACTGCCTCAAAGGTAAATATCTTCGAATTAAGGTCGTAGGTGAAATCGTAGACGCCTGCGTTCGGGATATAGAGCATGTTTCCGTCCTTATATGTCATAACGGTAAGGAGCGAGCTGTCCGACCCCTCGTGGAGGATCATAGGAAGAGGCTCAAAGGCACTGTTGCAAACGTTAACATTGGAGCTTTCGGTGAACTCAAAACGCTTTGTAATTATGCCATCCTCATCTGAGTATATCTCCTCGTAGGTAGAGCTATGCATCAGATATACCAATGCATCTGCATAGTTTACGTCGTAAATATCGAGGCTAAGCACACCTGTTTCTACGTTATAGGTAAGGTCGGCCTTGCAGTTCCAAACAAAGCTGAACATATTGTAGCCCGAATGAAGCTTTGCAAGTGAGGTGTCAACAGAAGGATCAAAGCTTACGGAAAGGTCTTCATAGTCGCTGTCCAAGATGGAAAGGGAATCTCCTGCCGAAACGACAAGACCGGTATATTTTACTATATTACCCTCTGAATTGACGTTAATGAAGCTACCATCGTGGTAGATTATGTACTTATCGGAGATAATGGGGTCGCCACCGATGTCATCACCACCACCTTCACTGCCCGAGGCTGCAACGAAGCGAACCTCGTGAGTGGTCTTGTTGATGTAGAAGTCATAAGTACCTGCCGTCTGGAAGGTGATGATCCTACCATCGGTAACGATGCCTGCCGTTCCTGCGGCAAGAGTCATATCTGCAATATAGTTATTGTCGGTGTCCCATACCTTGAACTCATCCCACGCACCCATAGTAAGACCGAGATAGCACATCTCATCGGGATTGTCGGGATTTACTGTAAGATCAAGCTTATTGTCGTAGGCGATGTAAATCTTATAAGGAAGGCTCGGCTCCTCTTCCTCGCCGCCAACGTATTCAAGATATAGAATTCCCGTATATACGTTGTATTTAAGGTTGCAGGTGCCCGCCTTATTTGTATAAGCATAATAGTAATCACCGTAAACCGATACGTCAACCAGCGACTTATCCATAGCATCGTCAAGAATTATGGGAAGGGGCGAGTTTCTCGCATCGAAAATCATAATACAGGAAGATGCGGTTACACTTAAGCCGTTGTAGAAAACGTCACCGTTTTCATCAGGAATGAGAGTTAACTCCTCATCGGTATAAATGTAAATTTCGGATAAGGGATCGGTGGTATCGCACTCTATGGTGAAGGTATTGAAGGCAGGAAGATAAATGATGTAGAAGCTGCCGCTCTTCAATACCTCAACGAGATCACCGTCTCTTGTAACGGCGGTAATATCGCCTGTGATATCTGCCAGACTGTCAGCACCGATGGTGCCGCCCGTAGTAAGATTCTTAAGGCTGAACTTCTCACCTGCCTCAAGATCGATCATCGCATAGTAGAACCAAAGTCCGTTCTCGTTTATATACTCCGTGAAGTCGGAGCTATTCATAGTGGTGGCGTGAGTGAGAGTCCACATAAACTCGTCCTCAGCACCGGCAGATGCTGAAAGATCGAA
>JAZNWM010000066.1:0-15486 GCA_045593345.1 Eubacteriales bacterium | reverse complement strand
CAAAGAAAACACCGTTATCGAAAAACTGGTAAATGTAGAAAATAACGAAGAAAATAACAAGGAAAATAGCGAGGAGGATGAAGAAATAGAGCAGATATTGGCAGACATACCTCCATTACCTTCAGGCGGAAAGCACAGGCGTTTTGATGATTGTCTTGAGCTTGCAGGCTTTTGCAATCAGGTTAAAGACAGCCTTGAAGGGGCCTTCCTATATCTTGATCTTACGCCCGCTCTCGAGGAGGGAAGAATTTCCGACAGCTTTTATAACTATTGGGATTCCTATTCGCTTCATTATAAAGAGAGCGAGGAGGGAATGTATATTGACTCGTGGATGTCTTCGAAAATTAACTTTTATGCCGAGGAGCTTGGCACCGATACCGATATAAATATGGACGTTCCGAATCATTCTATGACGCTTGAGTTGATTTCGCTTCCCCAAAATGGCATTGACGGTGACTTGCGATATGAATTTTATTCCTATGACTCTGATAAATACATGTGGGATAACATAGTGAAGATATACAGCGGTAACGTTCTTGTTGCGTATATGAATTATTCCACCGGGTTGGATATTTCTCAGGAGTGGTTGATTTCATTTTTAAATGATTATCTTGTGAAAATTTAAAAAATGAGTTGAAAAATATAGCTTTTGACTTTTATAAAAACAAAAACGGCGAGACGGCTCTGCGTTTTTTTGTTTTTTAAATTTTTAAATTTTTTTGCAACCTTTTCACGGGTTTTTCGTCTTTATATATGAAAGGTAAAAAAATATTTAAAAAATTTCAATTTTCGTGAACCGTTTTGGCCTCAAAAAAGATATTAATATATAGAGGGAATATAATGGCAATTATGAACTTTTTGGGGGAGGTATACGCCAATGGGCTATTGAGGTGAAAGCCGTATATAAAACCGTTGACACATACTTTTTTATATGGTAAAATAAAACAAAAGCATTTGGTCAATAAAGGAGAAAAATATGAAAAAAACAGTTAAATTAATTTCCGCACTTTTGGTTTTGGTGCTTTCTATTATGGCACTTTCCTCCTGTGGCTCAAATTCCGACAGCCTGATTTCCTTTAAAATGTCAAGCCTTAACCCCCGACTTAACCGTAAGGCTGATAATGTTGTTAAGATTGAGGAAATACATATCGGGTACGGCAATGCTCCCAATACCAGAGAGACAAGCTATTATACCGAGAATCCCGAGGTTATTGATAAATATTTAAAGTGGTTTGGCGATATAGAGCTTTCTTTCGAGCTTCCTCGCCTGTTCGTTCTGGGCGGAGGATCCTGCAGATACGTATTTACCTTTGATGACGGAACAAAGAAGGAAATATATACCAATCAAGAGCTTTATTATAGCGGACTGTTATGCTTTGATATGCACACCCAACAATTTCCTCACAAGGATGATATGAGGGCCTTTTATCGATTTAACGTCAGAGATGGATATTATTCGATTTATACCTGTGGAGATAATCCCGAATTGGTGAAGGAGTCGGAAGGCGGTGCACGAAACCTCAGATTCGTTAGTCTTACCGATGCGACGAAGTCTGAAGCCGAGCCTACTCATTATTTAGTGGCATCCTTCGGAAGGGTGTATTTTTACTCTGACACTCTGTGTTATATTGATAAGGGCGACAATGAGATTGTCGATAGAGAAGACGGTTATTACGAGCTTTACGAAACTACTCTTGCAGAGCTGATGAAATAATACAAAAAACGGCGAGACGTCTCGCCGTTTTTTGCTTTGTATAGAGGTTCTTATTCAAGGGCGGATTTAAGTGCCGCGGCAACCTCCTCGTAGGCGGTGGCTCGGTTTATCTCGGCCCTGATGCGTGCGGCACCGTGAAAGGAGCGAAGGTATAGGGCTATCTGCTTTCTCGCCTCGGGTATGGCAACACGCTCGCCCTTTTCCTCTATAGCAAGGCGAAGCTGCAGCAGGGCGATTTCCACTCGCGTATCAAGTGTGGGCGGCGTGTAATCCTTGCCATCCATCGCGGCAATTATCTCCGAGAAGATAAAGGGGTTGCCGACCGCACCGCGTCCGACGGCAATTCCGTCAGCACCCGTATCACGAAGCATAGCCATAGCAGACTCGCCGTCAAGTATATCTCCGTTGGCAATAACGGGAATTTGTAAAGCGTTCTTTACATTCTTGATGATTTCGCGATCTGCAAGCCCGCCGTACATCTGCTCGCGGGTTCTGCCGTGTATACAAAGAAGCGACGCTCCGCCCTCCTCGGCAGCTATGGCACACTCCCTGGCGTTTATCCTGCCCCTGCTTATTCCCGAGCGTATTTTTACCGTGGTGGGAATATCTATTGCCGAGGACACCGCACGGGTTATCCTCTCAATAAGGGCGGGATCTCTCATAAGGGCCGAGCCCTCGCCGTTTGAAAAAATCTTATTTACGGGACAGCCCATATTTATATCTATGGCTACGGGAGGCACTCCCAGGGCGGGGTTTGCCAGGGTGTGTGCCGCCTCTGCCATAATTTCGGGCTCCGAGCCGAATATCTGTACTGCGGTGGGGCCCTCGTCGGCTAAAATTTTCGCAAGGGAAAAGGTCTTTTTGTCACCGTATACCACTGCCTTGGCACTGACCATCTCGGTGACCGAATATTCCGCACCGTATTTCTGACACACAAATCGCATTCCGCGATCGGTATAGCCTGCCATCGGTGCAAGGCACAGACCGTGTGTAAGCTCTATGTCTCCAAGTCTGATTTTCATAAGACGCCCCCCTTTCTTTTTTACATTTTAACACAATATTTTATATTTTTCAAGTTAAAAATCTTCTTTCCCTTGAAAAGGCTTCTTCTTTGTGATAAAATATTAAAAAAGAAAGCGAAAAGGAGACAGATATGGAAAGACCCTGGACCGAAGAGCAGCTGTCTGCAATAGAGAACCGCGACAAAACCCTGCTCGTATCCGCGGCGGCAGGCTCGGGTAAGACTGCAACCCTTACCGAGAGAATTATCCGCTCGCTTACCGATTCAAGGAAAAAGATGAGCATAGACTCCATCCTCGTGGTCACCTTTACCAAGACGGCGGCAGGCGAGCTTCGTGAGAAAATATCCGATGCTCTTAACGAGGCTATTCTGAAGAATCCCGACGATGACCACCTGAAGCGTCAGCTACACCTCCTTCCGTCGGCAAAAATCTCCACAATCGACTCGTTCTGTAATGATATTCTACGCAACAACTGTGACCGCGTCGGCGTTTCACCGGGCTACCGCATTGCCGACGGTGCCGAGTGCGAGCTGCTTGCTATATCCATAATCGAGGGACTGATAGAGGCGATATATAACGGAGAGCTGCCTGATGTTGCCACGCCCGAGGAGTTTGAGGAGCTTTGCGACTGTCTTACCGATTCGGGTAGGGTGGAGGAAATATCGGGTGTGCTGAGATTTATACACCTACGCTGTGAGAACGCCGAGGATGGCGTCGGTCTTTTGTCAAGACTGCGTGAGAATTTTGCTCACGGTGGTGCGGCGGTGGAGGACACCTTCTACGGCAGCTATCTTATGGAACGCTATCGCGAGACGGTAGAGCATTATCTTCCTCACATCAAGAAATATTACGATGCCTTTACTGTCGGTAATTCGGTGGAGCAGAAGTATATAAGCACCGCAAAGGCGGATTACGACCTCCTCTTGAGCCTTAAGAATGCCGGGACCTACGAGGAGGCAAAGCCACTTATGGCGATCTGCAAGCTTGTCGACCGTGCCAAGCTGCGTGACGAGGAGCCTACCGAGCTTATGCAGCGGTACGTGGCACTTCGCGAAATTATGAAGCCCGACCTCTACGGTCTGAAGCCATATTTCCTCTATACCACCGAGCAGTGGCACAATCTTCTTGATTCGCTCTACCGCCTGGTAGGTGTGCTTCATCGCTTTGAGGCGAGATTTGACCTGCTCTTCCTTGAGGAGAAGCGTCGTCGCGGAGCCTTCTCCTATGCCGATATTGAAAGATATACGTATAAGTGTCTTATTCAGGACGGCGAGCTTACCGATATTGCTCACAGCGTGGCAAAGCAGTATGATGCCATCTACATTGACGAGTATCAGGACGTAAACCAGCTTCAGAACCGTATTTTTGAGGCTATATCAAGACCGGATAACAGATTTATGGTAGGTGACATCAAGCAGAGCATTTACGTATTTCGTTCTGCCTGCCCCGATATCTTTGCCGAGATGAAGAGGACCTTCCCGCCTCTTGACAAGGCGACGGGTGACTGTGCGTCCATCTTTATGTCGCGTAATTTTCGCTGTGACAGGGGTATCGTTGATTTCGTCAACAATATCTTTGACCGAGCCTTCGGCTTTACTGCCGACTCTATCGGCTACGTAAGCAGTGATAGGCTTCAATACTCCAAGCCTCAGAAGAATGGCGAGCCCGAGTACAGATACCCCGAGGTATGTATGATTGACAAGGGAGGCGACGATAACGCCACCACTCCCGAGGTTGTGGCTATGAAGGTTGCCGAGCTGCTCCGAGAGGGCAGGCTGAACGACGGCAGTCCTATAAAGGCCTCTGATATTGCGATAATCCTTCGCTATACGTCGGGTAAGGACGGCAAATACGCCGCTGCCCTTGAGGCACAGGGCATTCCTGCCTGTATCTCGGATGCCGAGAGCTTCTTCCTTTCGCCTGAGGTTCTTCTGGCACTCTGCCTGCTTAATACTATTGACAACCCTCGCCGCGACATTTATCTTGCGGGTCTGCTCTGCTCACCCCTCTTTAATTTTGATGCCGAGGATCTTTACCGCATCAAGCAGTATAAGTGCGACAGCCTATACGAATCGCTCGTCCGCTACTGCGAGGCAAATCCCGATTTCGCGAAGGGCGTATCCTTCCTTCGCACCCTTGATTACTACCGCTCTATTGCCGAGGGTATGAGCGTGGACAGCCTTATCCGTAAGCTTTATCGCGAGACAGGTCTTATGTCTCTGGCATCCAGGAGCGGAGGCAAGGAGAATCTGACTCTGCTTTACGATTATGCGAGAAGCTACGAGGCGGGCTCGTTTAAGGGACTTTACAACTTCATCAGCTTTATCAACAACATCATAGATAAAAAGACCACCTTCGACGATGCCAGGGCGAGAACGGGCGTCGACGCGGTTAAGATTATTACCGTCCATTCCTCCAAGGGACTTGAGTACCCGGTCGTAATTTTTGCCGAGGCTGATGCCAGAATCACAAATAAGGATAAGGATAAGAGGCTTATTATATCCGAGGATTTTGGTATCTCCTTCCGCCTCCGCTCGCCCTCCGGACTTGCTCTGGTAAACAGCCCGGTTCACGATATTATCAACGACCGCATCGGCAGGAGGATATTTGAGGAGGAGCTTCGCGTCCTTTACGTTGCTCTTACGAGAGCGAGAGAGAGGCTCTACGTTGTGGGACGCTGTCCTACTGTAAAGCGTGCGGAGTACGACCTTAACCTTTCGGTTCTTAAGGAGAGTCTGTCAGAGCATTCCTTCCGAGGCCTCAGCTCCTATCTTGAGATAATCCTTCTTTGCGAGGGCTCGAAGCCTGAGAATGCTAAGGAATTTTGTGGATTCGAGAGAAAAGAAGAGGTGTGTTGTGAGGAAAATCTGACCGGCGAGGCAGAAGCTGTCCATTCCAACAGCGGTCTTTACGATACTCTGACCCAACGCTTCGGCTACGAATACCACTCACCCGAGCTTACCACCCTGCCCGAGAAGATGTCGGTGTCCACAATGTCGCCTACCGTCCTTGACGGCAGCGAGAATGATGCCGTCAGCCTGACTCTTGGTGATGAGAGCGTAGTTATAGAGCGTGAGACCTACCGTCCCGGTGTGAAGCGTGGCATACTGCCTACCTTTGCCCGCGGAAGCGATGAGGACGAGAGTGCCAAGCGTGGCGTTGCGACCCATCTCTTTATGCAGTTCTGTAATTTTGAGCGGCTTATTGCCGAGGGCTCGGAGGCAGAGCTTCATCATCTGGTTGAGGATGGGTTTATCAGCCGCGAGGACTCCTCCCGCGTCCGCCTTGACGAGATCGAGCTTTTCCGCAGCTCCGCATTCATCCGGGAGATACTCTCTGCGACAAGGGTTCATAGAGAGCTTCGCTTTAACGTTTATCTGCCCGCAGCTCACTTTACGGGTGATGAGGCAAGGCGTCAGGCCTACCGTGACAGAGATATTCTCGTCCAGGGCGTTATCGACTGTATTATAGAGCGTTCGGACGGCAGTATAATTCTATGTGACTATAAGACCGACCGTCTTACCCGACGCGAGCTTGCCGACCATTCGCTTGCCGAGAAGAAGCTTCGCGAGGCACATTCAATGCAGCTTTCGCTCTACTCGCTGGCTATTGAGAGGATATTCGGTAAGAAGCCCGACAAGGTAGAGATTTACTCTCTTCCCCTTGGCGATACCGTATCTGTTGTATAAAAATAACGCGTATTTGTAAACCTTTGCTTACAAATACGCGTTTTGTTTGTTTTTGTTAGTAAACGGAGGTCATGCAATCCTCTGTTATCGTAAGGACGACGTTGACCCGCTCCTCGCCGCGAATGACGTTAAGGATCACGTTGCTGCCCACCCTGGCGGAGAGCATAAACTCTGTGACGTGGTGCATATCGGTAATCTCACGCTTCACGCCGTCTATTGTGATATAGTCTATTACGTCACCAACCTGAAGCTTGCCCTCTGCAATGCTGCCCGGGGCAATCTCAATTATCTCAACGAGACCAACCGTATGGATGCCTTCTCCGTCGGTATCGGGCTCAAGACCGCTGACGTAGACGGTGATGGTTATACCCATAAGGGGCTTTTTGATAGACTTTACGCTGTAGCCGTCGCAGTAGTGAAGAATGCTCTCCACTACCCGACCTACAAGATCTGCGTGGATGGCGTAGCCCATATTGTCAATATCCTCGCTTACCTCCTTCGCCGCAACGATGCCGATAAGCCTGCCGTCCTCATTGTAAAGGCCGCCGCCCGAATTACCGTGGTTTACAGCTGCATCAATACGGATTACGCGTGGGTTTATCAGACTGCCGTCCGCTGCGGTAAGGCTGATGCTTTCGCTCTCAACGCTGACGATACCCTCGGTCACAGACAGACCGCCGCCCTCGGCGTTTCCGACCGCATAAACTCTGTCAAATACGCGGACGTCCTCTGACCGACCGAAATTGGCCGCGGTGGCATAGCTTTTCCTGATGACCTCGCTGCCCGAGATCTTCAGCAGGGCAATGTCGTAGGTGACCGAGCCGCCCACGAAGGTGGCGGGTATTGCGTAGGTGGAAAGCTCCATACCGTACAGATAAATTTCTATTCTGTTTGCTACCTTGCGGCTGCTCTCGGAGTAGACCACGTGATAGTTGGTCACCACGTAGGCATCACCCTTCTCTCTGTCGACCGAGTAGAATACACCCGAGCCTGCACTTGCGTTATTTCCCTCGCCCGAGATTACCGTGACGGTGGACAGCATAGTTTTTGCCAGGGGCGAAAGTCCGCTTACATCTCCCTCGCCGCTGTCGGGATAGAATTCTGTCTCTCCGTCATCCTCAGGCGGCGTGGTATTTTGATTGCCGTCGGGCTTTTGCTCATCCTGATTGCCGAAGCCGCTGCCGTATCCCTCGTCAAAATCGGGAAGATAATCGTCAAAAATTCCGAAATCCAGAACGCAGGAGGACAGGGATAGCATCATAGTGATGGCGAGAAGCATCGCCACTGTAAGCCGCAGGGCGGTTTTTTTATTTTTCATTTCGTAATTCCTTTCAAAAGCATTATAAAATTCGCATTTTTTACGAATAACCGTTGACTTTTATTTATTATGATGATAAAATTATATCAAAATTACATATAATAATCAATAATTTTTTGTAAATAAATCCATCGGGAGGTAAAAAATGTCTATTGCAATTATTACGGGTGCATCAAGCGGCATCGGTGCCGAATTTGCCAGAGGATACGCGGGCAGGGTTGACGAGCTTTGGTTGGTGGCACGCCGCAAGGATAGAATGATAGAGCTGGGCGAGAGCCTTGGCGTGAAATACAGGGTGATCTCTGCCGATCTTTGCACCGAGGAGGGCATAAACGCTATCCGCGGTGCTCTTGAGTCTGAGAAGCCGAAGGTAAAATATCTCGTTAACGCGGCGGGCTTTGGTGATTTCGGCGGCTTTGACGAGATCGACGAGAGCAAGGTTCGTATGATGATTGACCTGAACGTAAAGGCCTTGGTGCTTATCACCCATATGGTCGTGCCATATATGGAGCGTGGGGGCAGAATTATCCAGCTTGGCAGCGGATCCTGCTTCACGCCTCTTCCTTATTTCAACACCTACTCCTCGGGTAAGGTGTTCGTGCTTCATTACACCAAGTCGCTGAACTATGAGATTAAGAAATACGGCCTTCGTGCCACCTGCTTCTGTCCCGGATGGGTGCATACCGAGTTTCTCGGCAAGGCAACGGCAAAGGCTGGCGTCACCCGTCCTCGCGACGGTGCTATGAAGCCCCTGCTTAACTGTCAGCGGGTGGTGAGGGGCTGTATCAGAGCCTCCGACAAGGGTCGCACGATGTACGTCACCAATTGGTATACCAAGCTTCAGCATTTGCTCTTCAAGCTTCTGCCCGATCCCATACTGACTCACCTCTGGCTCGGAATGCTGGAGAGAGGAGAGAAGAATGAAAAATAAGAGGAAAAATCTCTCGGCGGGTGCTCTTACCGCACCCATACCGCCCGCAATAGTGACGGTCGGTGATTTTGACAACGCCAATATGCTGACGGTTGCCTGGACGGGAATTCTGGCAACCCAGCCGCCGAAGACCTATATCTCGGTTCGTCCCTCAAGATATTCCTACGGGATTCTTAAGGAGTGCGGCGAGTTCGTTATCAATCTGCCCTCGGTGGCCATTGCACGAGAGGTGGATTTCGTCGGCATCTATACAGGTGCCAAAATGGATAAATTCCAGCGTACAGGTCTTACGAAGGTGAGAAGTGAAAAGGTCGCACCGCCTACGGTTGCCGAATGTCCCGTTGCTCTTGAGTGTCGGGTCACCGAGGTTTTGCCTATGGGCTCTCACGACGTATTTTTGGCAGATATCGTCAGCGTGTCCTGTGACGAGGGTATTATGGACGGCGAGGGCAAGATGCGGTTTGACGCTGCCAACCTTCTCGCTTATGCACACGGCGAGTATTATTCGCTGGGCGAGGTCGTGGGTAGATTCGGCTACTCCACCGACAAGTCTAAAAAAGTGGAGAAAACAAAGAAAAAACCGTCAAAACCCAGCGAAAATATGGAAAAAGCCGAATCAAAGACACAGGAGCATAAGCCCTTCTACGAGAATATCCCGAGGAGGAGATCTCCCAAAAAGTCTACCTCTGATAAGAACAAGGGGGCTCCACACGGCAGAAGAGGAGGTAAGAAATGAGAGAGCAGACCGAAAAAATAAGAGAGCGGGTTCTTTCGCTTATAGACTCGGAGTTCGAGTCGGATGCCGCCTTTGAGCGTGATATGGAGCTGCCTGAAAAGACGGTCAACAACTGGCGTCGGGGCAGATCCTCCTCCTTTATGAGAATTTTGCCCCAGCTGTCCGAGCTTTTTGGCGTCAACATCGGCGAGCTGCTTGATATTCCCATTCGTGATGACAGCTCCGAGCTTTCGGATGAGGAGGTTGAGCTGGTAAGTCTTTATCGCAGGACTCACGTTTTGCCGAAAAAGCAACGTCTTGCCCTGAAGAATACGCTGGAGGCTACAATCAATCTCTACCTCTCCTCTCACGAGGAGAAGCCTCGCCGTGCAAAAGGGCAAAGGAAGGCTTAGCTGGTGGGAGCTTGGGCTTTCATACGGTCAGATTTGTGATTTACCGGGCTTTTATTCCAAAGCAGCTCATACGACCAAAGTCGGGCAGCTTGCAACCTACTTGACAAAATTCTTCTTTTGATATATAATAAGTTGGCATCCGAGAGATTATTCTCTTATTCCAAGCAGGGAAAGTGCGGTGAGAATCCGCCACAACAGCCATTGCCGTGATGTGGCAGCAGCCAGCCACTCAGTCGGAAGGCCTGTCGGATGCTTTTGGCATATTCCTTGGGCAAACGGAGGAAGACGTTTAAATCTGAATTCATCATTCGGTGTGTATGGAGCAGTACGCCGCGGCAACAAGACCTGCGGCTTTATCACTCACGTCCCGAATCTTGAGTTTTTTGCTTTAACGCTTACCGCCCGTCAGGGCGGTTTTCTTTTACCCACGCCGCAAATCCTTGCGGCTAATATGCTTTTTCTATAATAAAACAAAGAAAAAGAGGTAAAAAACACAATGAAAATCAAAATTTTGGCATTGCTTCTGGCTCTGGTGACGGCGGTATCCCTCCTCACCTCCTGCAGCTTTATTTTCGGTGACGTGGCGGACAGCGGTAATTTTACCGTCCTGGTTGAGAACACCGATGGAAGCTATGAGGTCTATAAAACCGACCTTGACCGTCTTGAAAACAAGAGCGAGGGAGCGAAGGGCCTGCTTGAGCATCTTAACACGAGCGATAAGAAGCTTTATCTTGAGATGGTTGACAGCACCTACGGTGCATACGTGTCCGCCATTGGTAATATCCGCGAGGGGGACGGCTCTTACGTTATAGTCTATACCTCGGTGGCGTCCGATAGCTATGAGGGTGCTCCTACCGTAGAGTACGAGGGCAGTACGCTTTACCAGGCGGGCGTGGGACTCAGCGGTATGACAGTCGAGGCAGGGGGCATCATTTTGTTCCGACTCGAGAAGTCTCCCTACTGATCACGGCCGCGGCAGGATAAGGCTTGAAATTTTTATTTTTTGAGGTGACGTTTTGAACATTAAGGAAGGAAGGGAAAGCATCCTTAACGCAAGGGGGGTTGCCTTGGTGGGCATTATGGCTGCAACGCTCGAATGCGGTAAGCTCGTGCTTTCGTTTATCCCAAACGTTGAGGTAGTGACGCTTCTCGTCGCACTTTACGGCTACGTTTTCGGCGGGCTTGGAATAATTGCTGCGGCGGTATTCGTCTGCATAGAGCCGCTTATCTGGGGCTTTGGCTCTTGGTTTATTACCTATATAATCTATTGGCCGTTGGTTGCCGCCGTCTTTATGCTCCTTCGTAGGAGGGAAATTACCTCACGGCTGTGGCTGACCCTCTGTGCCGTCGGTCTGACGCTGCTTTTCGGCGTTTTATCCTCGTCTATAGATTCTGCCTTTTATCTTGGAATTAACGAAAATTATCTGCAAAACCTTCTTCTCTATTATGCCAGGGGCATCGTGTTCTACCTGGTGCAGATAGTGACGAATGGAGTGCTGTTCCCGACGGTGTTCAATTTTTTATCAAAAAAGCTGGAGCTTGTTAAAGCGTCCTTTGGGCTTTAATTTAAAGAAAATATCCGCAAGATGTAAAGTATACATAACATATTGCGGATGTTTTTTACCGTTTTATGCGTTTTTTAACCTTTGGCTCTGTCAAAATGACGTGCAAAAAAAGGGTGTTTAAAATATAAAAATATTTTACTTGAAAAATAAGTACAACAGTGATATAATAAAGATAAGAAATAAGCCTTGAAGGGAGGTGCCTTATGCCACGGACGAAAAGCCTTAGTTTATCCACGACCCATATAATTATGCTAAGCTTTCTTATAACCATTTTCATCGGCAGTATTCTTCTTTCTCTGCCTGTAAGCTGGGCAGAGGGAGTTAGCATCGGCTATATAGACGCCCTCTTCACCGCCACCACCGCCACCTGCGTGACGGGGCTTGTCACCCTTACCACTGCTACAGCCTGGAGCGGATTCGGGCAGGCGGTCATACTCATTTTGATACAAATAGGCGGTCTGGGTATTATTACTATTATGAGCGGGCTTATGATACTCATTAACAGGAAAATGGGCATAGGTGACCGTCTTCTTGTTCAGGACGCCTTTAATCTGAACACCCTTTCGGGTCTTACGGTATTTATCAAGAAGGTGCTTCTTGGAACCTTCGTCATTGAGGGCATCGGGGCAATCCTTTATATGACCGTATTTGTTCCTGAGTTTGGCATCCGCGGTGTGTGGATGTCCGTCTTCAACGCCGTATCCGCCTTCTGCAATGCGGGTATGGACGTTATCGGCGAGTCAAGCCTTTGTGACTACGCTACGAATCCCGTCGTCAACGGTACGACCTCCGCCCTGATAATTCTTGGTGGCATCGGCTACGTGGTATGGTGGGACGTTATTCGTGTGGCATCGGATAAGGGTAAGCGTAGAAGGGGCTTCCGCAGTCTTACTCTCCACTCCAAGATCGCCATCGTGACCACCCTGTCCCTGCTTCTTCTCGGTACGGCTCTCATACTTGCTCTTGAATACAACAACCTCGAAACGATGGGCGGTCTTAATTTCTTTGACAAGCTGCAGATAGCCCTCTTCCAGTCGGTTACAACCCGTACGGCAGGATTTGCTTCGGTTCCGCAGGAGAGCCTTACTGACTCGTCGGCTATCGTCAGTATGTTTCTTATGCTGGTAGGTGGATCGCCCGTCGGAACGGCCGGCGGTATTAAGACGGTGACTCTTACGGTGCTTATTGCGTCGGCTATTGCTACGGTGAAGGGCAGGGATGAGGTGACCCTCTTCAACCGTACGGTTTCGAAGACCGCGGTAGAAAAATCCGCCACCGTATGTACGGTTTTTGTTGGAATTGCGATGATATCCACGCTTCTTCTCTCTATTGTAGAGGAGGCGTCGGTTATCGATATACTGTACGAAACGATAAGTGCTACGGCTACCGTAGGATTATCCCGCGGTATCACACCCGCCTTGAGCACTATGGGTAAGATAATAATTATCGCTACGATGTATCTTGGCAGGGTAGGGCCCATTTCCCTTGCCCTCGCCTTAAGCGGAAGGAAAAGGCAGAATATTATAAAAAATCCTGTAGAGGATATCAGCGTCGGTTAGATTTCGGCGTATAAAGGTCGGGCGTCCGACGGTAAGGAGATAAAAATATGGCATTTAATAAAACCTACGCAGTCTTCGGTCTTGGAAGATACGGTCTTGCAGTTGCAAGAGAGCTTATAGCAAGCGGAGTTGAGGTCATTGCGGTTGATATTGAGCCCGCTATAGTAAACTCGGCGGCGGTAGAGCTTCCCGTCTGCAAGTGTGCGGACATCACCGACCCCGAGGTTATTCGTCAGCTCGGCATCGGCAATATTGACGTGGTTATCGTGTCTATGGCAAATAATCTTGAGGCCTCGGTAATGACCGTCACTCTCTGTAAGGAGGCGGGCGTTAAGACGGTTATCGCAAAGTGCGGCAACGAGATGCACAAGAAGATACTTGAACGTGTGGGTGCCGATCAGGTAGTATTCCCCGAGAATGAGTCGGGCGTCAGACTTGCGAAGAACCTGCTCAGCTCGGGCTTTGTGGATATGATTACTCTGTCGGAGGACTTTTCAATGATAGAGCTTGACGTGAGGCCCGAATGGGTGGGCAAGAGCCTGCTGGAGCTTCATCTGCGTAAGAAATACGAGATAAACGTTGTTGCCATCAAGCGTGGCGACAGGCTTACGGTCAATATCAATCCCGAGGAGAAGCTTGCTGCCGACTCCAGCCTTGTGGTTATTGCAAATCCCGAAAAGCTGGCAAGGCTTAAGTAACGTTTCCCGTGATTATTAACAATTAATTCTTGACAAATGCTTATGAAAAAATTATAATATAGTTAAAGTGACAACAAATCCTTGACATTTTAATTGCGGCTCGCCTTATAAAACGGGCCGCATTTTTTCACCGACGGAAATCTCAACTGGGGTTGATAAATCCTTTCTCGGTACAAAAATCACAGATACGGGGGCATAAAAATGGCGAAAATTATTATCGTTGGCGGCGGTGTTGCCGGTCTTAGTGCGGGAATTTACGCCCGCCTTGCAGGACACGAGGCAGATATCTACGAGAAGCATATTATTGCAGGCGGCAATCTTACGGGATGGGACCGCGAGGGATATCATATCGATAACTGCATCCATTGGCTGACGGGAACTAACAAGAATTCCTCGCTTTATAAAATGTGGGTGGAGCTTGGCGTTCTCGGTGAGAACGTTGACATCGTACAGGGCAGCAGCCTTATGACCTGCGAGAGAGATGGCAAGAGGCTGTCCCTTCCTCCCTCGCTGTCACATCTTCGCGACGATATGCTGCTTATGGCACCCGAGGATAAGGCAGAGATAAATCGCCTCTGCAACGCGGTGGAGCTGATTATGGCGATGGATCATATCGCAGGTGAGGCAGCTGACGGCGGCATCACTCTCGGCAGGCTTCTTCGCGGTGCGGGTCCCGCCCTGAAATACTATTCGCTTACCACAGGTCAGCTTGCCGCAAGGTTTAAAAATCCCGCCCTTCAATGCTTTATAACAGGCTTCTGGGGGGATGATTTCGGTGCCTTTGCCCTGATGTACGTTTTCGCAACCTATTGCGGAAGAAACGGTGCTCTCCCCGAGGGCGGCTCGCTTCGTACGGCAGAGAGAATGGTAGAGCGTTTTGAGTCGTTGGGCGGAAGACTTCATCTTCACAGTCCCGTTTCCAAGGTAAATCTTGAGGACGGTGTGGCAAAATCAATAACCCTTGCCGACGGCAGCACAGTCTCTGGCGACTACGTTATTATGGCAACCGACGCGGCGGTCACCTTCGGCAGACTGCTTGACCTTCCGATGCCGAAGAAGCTTCGTGCACAGTACGATGATCCGAGGCTTCGTCGTTTCTCGGCATATCACGCCGCATTTGCCTGTGATCTTCAGCTTCTGCCCTTCGAGGGCGATCTTATCTTCGACGTTCCCGCGGGCTACGTGAATGTTCTCGGCACAAAGCAGCTTATCCTTCGTGAGTTCTCTCACGAGCCCTCCTACGCTCCCGAGGGCAAGAATATTCTGCAGACACTTACCTTCTGCTTTGATAAGGACTGTAAGGAATTTATTCGTCTCCGCTCTGAAAACAGAGAGGCGTATAAGGAAAAGAAGCTCTATCTTGCAGCGATACTCCAGCAGATTATTGAGGAGCATTGTCCATTCCTTCGCGGCCATCTGAGCCTTATTGACGTGTGGACGCCTGCCAGCTACGAGCGGTTTGTCGGCTCGGAGATAGGCTCCTTTATGAGCTTCGCCATTCCCGAAAAATTCCTGCCCATTCCGATTGATAACTCGGTGAAGGGGGTATCAAACCTCTTCCTTGCAACCCAATGGCTGCAGTCCCCCGGCGGCTTGCCGATCGCGGCACAGCAGGGAAGGGCGGCAGTTGAGAAAATCAACAAAATTGAGAAAAAGAAAAAGCAAAACGGCTATCCAAGTCGGGGGCCAAGCGGTCTTAGGAAGACAAGGCATATTATCAACTCCTTGGCTCACAGAACGACATGGCTACGATCCGACTTGCTGCAGTCCCCCGGCGGCTTGCCGATCGCGGCACAGCAGGGAAGGGCGGCAGTTGAGAAAATCAACAAAATTGAGAAAAAGAAAAAGCAAAACGGCTATCC
>JAZNWM010000065.1:0-1887 GCA_045593345.1 Eubacteriales bacterium | reverse complement strand
TACCGCGAGGGTGACGAGATCTCTCTGGACGGTTCCACCGGTAACATCTACGGCGAGCTCATCGCTACCGTTCCCGCCGACCCCAACAGCGGCTACTTCGGACGCATCATGGAGCTCTCCGATAAGTATAAGAAGCTCGGCGTTCGTACCAACGCAGATTCCCCCGAGGATGCAAAGCAGGCAGCTGCCTTCGGCGCACAGGGTATCGGCCTTTGCCGAACCCGGCAAATGTTCTTCGATCCCTCCAGAATCGGTGCCTTCCGTGAAATGATCTGTGCCGAGACCGTTGAGGAGAGAGAAGCAGCCCTCGCTAAGATCGAGCCCATGCAGCAGTCCGACTTCGAAGGTCTCTTTGAGGCTCTGGGCGGTTACCCCGTAACCATCCGCTTCCTGGATCCCCCCCTGCACGAGTTCGTTCCCACCGAGGAGGCTGACATTGCCGCTCTCGCCGAGAATCAGGGCAAGTCTGTTCAGTATATTAAGCAGGTCATCGCAGGTCTCCACGAGTTCAACCCCATGATGGGTCACAGAGGATGCCGTCTGACCGTAACCTATCCCGAGATCGCCGTCATGCAGACCAAGGCCGTTATCAAGGCCGCTCTGGCTGTTAAGGCTCGTCATGCCGATTGGAACATCGTTCCCGAGATCATGATCCCCTTGGCAGGTGACAATAAGGAGCTCAAGTTCGTTAAGGACATCGTCGTGAAGACCGCTGACGAAGTGATCGCCGCTGCCGGCATCGCCCTCACCTACGAGGTCGGTACCATGATCGAGATCCCCAGAGCAGCCCTCACCGCGGATCAGATCGCTGAAGAGGCTGAATTCTTCTGCTTCGGTACCAACGACCTGACCCAGATGACCTTCGGCTTCTCCCGTGACGACGCAGGTAAGTTCCTGCCCTCCTACTACGCCAACAAGATCTACGAGTCCGATCCCTTCGCTCGTTTGGATACCACCGGCGTTGGTAAGCTGATGGATATGCCCGTTACCATGGGTAAGAAGGCTCGTCCCACCCTCCACTGCGGTATCTGCGGTGAGCACGGTGGCGATCCCTCCTCCATCGAGTTCTGCCACAAGATCGGTCTGGACTACGTTTCCTGCTCTCCCTACCGCGTGCCGATCGCACGCCTCGCCGCCGCCCAGGCTGCAATTAAAGAATCTAAGTAATTAGGTTTATAAAGCAAAACTATCACCCTGTCGATAACTCGGCAGGGTGTTTTTTAGCCATTGCAATAGAATTAAGGTTGTAGTATAATATTTAATGAGACTTTTAAGTTATTTCGAAGTAGGTGTTACGGTGAATACAATCCCTGTAGTTGATTCTAAAAAAGCATTCTCACAAACAATGAAAAATTGTAGTTTTATATGCTCTGTTTTAGTTATATTTATACATACGTACAACTTGGAAGTGTATAAGATAGGCCCCGATTCTATTATATATTGGATTGAGAGTTTTTTTGCACAAAATATCACAGCATGTGCTGTTCCTTTCTTTTTTATGTCTAGCGCATTTTTTCTGTATCAAAGCGCACGAGAAACTACTTCGGTATATAAAAGCAGATTTAAAAGCATCGTAATTCCGTATTTTTTATGGAATACAATTTATATGATTGCATTTTCGATTCTGAGGAGTTTGTCTTTAAGCGATGTTGGTATGGATAGAATAAATGTAATCGATATTCTGAAAGGTGCCTTCCTATATAAATACAATTATGTATATTGGTTTATGTGTCATCTCATTGTGCTTACTTTGCTGTATCCTGTAATCAAACAAATAGTTTGTAGGAATAAATGGATTTGCTTTTCTTGTTTGGTGATTTTGCTTGTGGTAAGATTTTCGGGTATTATTAACCATAACATATTAACTTCATTTATATAAGTCGGATC
>JAZNWM010000064.1:0-3133 GCA_045593345.1 Eubacteriales bacterium | reverse complement strand
GCGTAGTTAGCCTGACCGATGTTGCCGTACTCACCTACGACGGAGGAAATATTGATGATGCTGCCGCCGCCCATCTCCTCCATAAAGGGACCAATGTGACGGGTAAGGTTGAATACACCCTTAAGGTTGATGTCGATAACGAGATCCCACTGATCGTCGGTCATCTTTCTGGTCATAGCATCGCGGGTGATACCTGCATTGTTAACGAGAATATCGATTCTGCCGTACTTCTCCTTCGCATACTCGAAGAGAGCCTTACAAGCCTCGCCGTCGGTGACGTTAAGCTGATAGAACTCCACGCCCTCACACTCATAGGTAAGGGGAGCCATATCTACCGCAATAACCTTAGCACCCTCTCTTGCGAAGGTCTGAGCCATCTCGCCGCCAAGTCCCTTGGCACCGCCTGTAACAATTGCAACTTTATCCTGTAATCTCATTTTAAATCACCTTTCTGTTTTTTTAAGTTATCATAGTCTCTTAAGAATAACCGCAGTACCCATACCGCCGCCGATACAGAGGGATGCAAGACCGTAGGTCTTACCGCTTCTCTTAAGCTCGTGGGCAAGGGTTACGATAATTCTGTTTCCGCTGGCACCAACGGGATGGCCGAGAGCGATCGCACCGCCGTTTACGTTGCAGCGTGCAAGGATGTCCTCGCGGCTCTCGCCGTGCTCCTCGGAGAGAAGCTTCACAACGCCAAGGGACTGAGCAGCGAACGCCTCGTTAAGCTCAAGAAGCTCAATCTCGGAGAGCTTCATACCTGCGTTCTTGAGAGCATTTCTGACTGCGGGAACGGGGCCGAGGCCCATTACGTCGGGCTCTACACCGCCCTGACCGATGCCAATGATCTCTGCCATAGGCTGGAGACCGTACCTTTCAACAGCGGCCTCGGAGGCAAGGATAACGAAGGACGCACCGTCGTTAATGCCGGACGCGTTACCTGCGGTAACAGAGCCGTCCTGCTTGAATGCGGGACGAAGGGTTGCAAGCTTCTCAAGAGTGGTGGTACGGTTAATGTACTCATCAGCCTCAAATACAAATTCCTTCCTTCCCTGCTTTACGGTAATGGGAACGATTTCGTCAACGAACTTGCCTGCATCCTGTGCGGCAATCGCCTTCTTCTGAGAATTGATAGCGAACTCGTCCTGCTCCTCGCGGGTAATGCCGTATCTCTCAACGATGTTCTCGGCGGTAATGCCCATATGCAGACCGCTGTAAGCATCGGTAAGAGAGTCGAAGATCATATGGTCGATCATCTTCATATCGCCCATCTTTGCACCCCAGCGGGTTTTGCCGGGAACAAGATAAGGAGCACCGCTCATAACCTCGGTACCGCCTGCGGCAACAAGCTCTGCCGCACCGGCCTTGATAGAGAGAACGCCGTTCATAACAGCCTTCATACCGCTACCGCAAACCATATTGAGAGAGTATGCAGGTATCTCAACGGGAACACCTGCACCGATAGCGACCTGACGGCCGGGTCCCTGCTTTGCACCGGCAGGGAGAACGTTGCCTACGATAACCTCGTCGAGCCAGGCGGGCTCGACCTTTGCCTCGGCAAGAGCCGCACGAAGCACCTCAGAGCCGAGAAATGCGGGGGAAAGCTCTTTGAGGGAGCCGAGCATAGAGCCTATTGCACTACGCTTAGCACTTACTAAATAAACCTTATTCATCGGGGTTTTCCTCCATTTGTTTTTTTATTTATGTTTTTTATTTACTGTTACTGAAGAATCTTGTTAAGGTTCTTGAGAACCGCTGCCGCGTCTGCTACGATACCGAGGTTAGCAACCTTGAAGATGGGAGCATTCTTATCGGTATTAACGGCAACGATGAACTCGGACTCCTCCATACCTGCAAGATGCTGGATAGCACCGCTGATACCGAAGGCGAGATATGCCTCGGGACGAACGGTCTTACCGGTCTGACCAACCTGACAGCCGTGATCCATAACACCGGCGTCAACGAGAGCACGGGAGGATGCCACGGAGCCACCGAGCTTAAGAGCAAGCTCTCTTGCGGGAGCAACGTCCTTAACGCCACGGCCACAGGAAACGAGAAGCTTCGCGTTCTCGATCTGACCGCAGGTCTGACACTCGGAAACCTCCTCAAGAACGGTTACGGAGAACTTGGATTCATCCCAGCCTATCTTCTCCTCAACTACCTCGCCCTTGCGAGCGTCGTCGCGGTCAAGCTTCTTCATAACACCGGGACGAACGGTAGACATCTGAGGACGGTGGTCGGGGCAAATAATGGTTGCAAACAGGTTACCGCCGAATGCGGGACGGGTCATAAAGAGGTTGCCCTCCTCGTCCATCTCAAGCTTTGTACAGTCTGCGGTAAGGCCGGTCTTAAGTCTTGCGGAAAGCCTGGGAGCAAGGTCGCGGCCAATGCTGGTCGCACCGAAGAGGATAACAGAGGGCTCGTACTCTCTTGCGATCTGAGTGACAGCCTGAGCGTATGGCTCGGTAACGAACATACCGAGTCTCTCATCGTCAACAACGTGTACCTCGTCGGCACCGTAGGCAATAAGATCAGCAGCCTTACCCTTCACGTTATGTCCAAGGAGGATCGCACCAACCTTCTCGCCCGTTTTTTCAGCAAGCTCGCGTGCTACGCCGAGAAGCTCAAGAGCAACGTTCTGAATTTCGCCGTCACGCTGCTCGCAGAATACCCAAATATTCTTTGCCATTTCGCTATACCTCCTTAAATAAGATGACGCGACTTAAGTGCGTCTACGATAGTCTTTGCTGCACTCTCGGGATCAAGCTCGAGAGTCTCGATGGTCTTATCAAACTGCTTGGTAGCAGTGGACTTAACCTTTGTGGGCGAGCCCTTAAGACCGATAGCGGCAGGATCCACCTCGATATCGTTGAAGGTGATGATGCCGATCTCCTTTTCATCCTGGCTTACGATATCCCAGACGTTCATATATCTGGGCTTATCAAGAGTAGAGAGAATGGTGATAAGGCACTGACCCTTAACCTCAAGAGTCTGATATCTGTCCTCAAACTGACGCTTAACTATTAGCGAACCGTGTTCAGCATTATAATCAATAGCTGCAGCGTATGTAATCTGAGGAATACCGAGATGCTCGGAGATCTGAGGACCAACCTGAGCTGTATCACCGTCGATA
>JAZNWM010000063.1:0-7799 GCA_045593345.1 Eubacteriales bacterium | reverse complement strand
GAGGCCGGTCATTTCTTCACCGAGCAGCATATTACCGAGTTCTTCCGCGAGCTGCTTATGGACTTTGATCCCAACCTTTACGTTGAGATCGCAGATTCCAATATGATCAGGACGATTTCTTGAAAAATACCAAAAATACAGAGAAAATAACTGTTTTTTCTTTGAATAATACAAAAAAGCCTCTCTTTTAGGAGAGGCTTTTTGTTTTTTTGCCATTTTATCTTATTCGCCAAGCAGCCCTTCAATAATGCTCGTCAGCTGGCTATGACTGAGAATTCCGGATGCAGAGTAGACTATTACACCACTCTGATCAATGATAGCGGTGTAAGGAACGTATCCGTCACCGCCTGCCGCGGCGTATGCCAGGCTGTTTGCGGTATCGTATGCAAAAACGATATCCGTATCGGGAAAATTCGTGTTAACGTAGGATTCCGCTGCTGCGTTTCCGTTTGGAGTATGTGCCGCAATGATCACCACGTCATCCTTGTACTCGCCGGCTACGGTATTGAAATCGGGCAGCTCCGCCTTGCAGGGAGGACACCAGGTGGCCCAGATATTAAGTATAATCACCTTGCCCTTAAGGTCTGCCGTGCTGATGCTGCCACCGTCAAGGGTTTCCAGCGTCACGCCGATAAACAGATCGCCAACCCCGGTTCCATATTTAGGCTGTTCGGGCTCTACGGGCGTGTCGTCGGTGCCTTCGGTATCATTCTTGTCAGGAGCTTCGGGGGTGTTCTCTTCAGGATTCTCGGGAATATTATCCTCGTTGCCCTCGTTACCCTCGGGGGCTTTGTTTTCTTCACCCTCGGTAATTCCGTCATTATCCTCGTTGCCCTCGTTACCCTCGGGAGCTTTGTTTTCTTCCCCCTCGGTAATTCCGTCATTATCCTCGTGGCCGTTTTCACCGTCGGTATTATTTTCCTCGCTCGACGGAGGATTTACCCTGCCACCGTTCTCGTTAATAACTCCGTCACCGTCAGGTATCGGCACACAGCCGCCCAGCAGAAGTGCGGAAGTAAGACAAATTGCAATCAGTATGTATAGCTTTTTCATAATTTTATCCTCCTTTTTTTGATAATTCTATCACATAAAGGAAAATATTTCTGTGACTCTGTCACAAAGGGACGGCTTTGACTACCGTCCCCTTGTTTTTAGAACAAAATTGCACGAAGCTCCTCAACGCTCTCGCAGAAATACTCGCAGTTCTGTGTCATAAAGTCGCGAATACCCTTTACGTTATGAGCCCAGCCTGCTGCTGCAATATCCACACCAGCAGCCTTTGCCATATCGTATCCGGGCTTGAGATCGTCAACCACAAGCATCTCCTCGGGACGAAGCGAATACTTCTCCATCAGATCAAAGAGGGTGTCGGGGGCGGGCTTTCTCATTTCCTTCGGAATGTCCCAGCCGTAGATAATATCAGGCTCGGGAAGACCGTTTGCCTTATAGTCGCGGAGAATATTTGCAGTGATTGAGTGCGAGTCAACCGCTACGATGCCTCCCGCCGCCTTAAAATCGGCAATGATCTCGCCAATACCGGGGTAGGCGTGGGGGATGTGATTAGCCACGTAATCACGCCAGAAGGCCTCCTCCTCCTCAAGCTCCTTTTCGCTAAGACCTATCTCCTCGGTGAACAGCTCCAGGATACCCGGGGCAAAATTTTTCTCAAAATACTCTTCAAGTGTGTATTTGTCGGCAAGATGTGGTCTTGCTATCTTCAGATATTCCACAAAGGAGGGGTAGTGTATTGATGCACTGCTGTCCACAACGGTATCGTCGTGATCGAGTACAAGACATTTGTATTTCATATGGTCCTCCTATTCAAGATTCATAAATGAGATTTTTGGAACCGATACGCTGCAGTCACTTTTCTGTACCGTAAGGCTTCTGTTACGCAAGATCATCTCCCATTTCTCCTTCGTTCCGCCGAAGGATATCTCCAAGAGTGAGTCACAGCCGCCGAAGGCGTCAAGATCCTCTATCTCACGCAGTCCCTTGGGTATGGCAATTCTCGTAAGCGACGAGCAGTCGGCGAAGGCGTCAAAGCCTATCACCGTCGTACCAACAGGAAGGATAATACTGGCAAGCGAGGAGCAGCCCTTAAAGGCTCTGCGGCCAATTTTGACAAGTTTAGTTGGCAAATCGACATATTTTAACGATCTGCAGCCCTCAAAGGTGGACTCGTCAATAAGGCCCATATTGCAGGACAGCTTTACACCCTCAAGCGAGAAGCAGCCCGCAAAGGCGTTGAATTCCACCAGCACACAGCTGTCGGGAATCGTCACGTCGGTAAGGTTGAAGCAGTAGGCAAAGGCTCCCGAGCCTATCATAGCCACCGATTCGGACAGCTTTATCTGGCTCAGCGAGGCACAGGCCTCAAAGCAGCCCTCGCCGATTCT
The DNA here is from genome assembly GCA_045593345.1 of Eubacteriales bacterium. Lineage (GTDB taxonomy): Bacteria > Bacillota > Clostridia > Oscillospirales > CAG-272 > UBA1740. Next base: position 5,400 of record JAZNWM010000063.1, on the reverse strand, counting down.
TTTCACACTGTCGGGAATGATGACCGACGTAAGCGACGAGCAGGAGGAAAATGCCTCGTCAAGTATCTCCTCAAGGCCGAACTGCATCTCCACACGGCGAAGATTCTTACATCCTGCAAAGGCACAGGCGGAAATTCTTTTCAGCGAGCGGGGCAGCACAACCTCGCGAAGGCAGTCGAAATCACGGAAGGCATTCTCGGCGATCTCCTCAATCCCCTCGCTGATAACGATGCGAATGTTTTCCTCCGAATCCTCGTATTGACCGGAAAACACCACAACGTCCTCTATTTTTTTGTCATTATTCTTCATATTACTTCAGCTTTTCGATTGCAATAGTAAGCGACTCGCGAACCTCGAGGTACTTCTTAAGCTTCGCCTTCTCTCCCTCGATAACCGCCGCGGGAGCCTTGTCAACGAAGCCCTCGTTAGAAAGCTTCTTCTCAATTCTCTCTATCTCCGCGTCGTTTTTCTTCATCTCGGCAGCAAGGCGTGCACGCTCCTTCTCAAAATCAATAACCTCGGCGAGAGGAATATACATGCGTCCCGCGTCGGTCGCGATCATAACCGCATCGTCCGACTCGTATCCGTCGGTAAGGATAACCTCGGATGCACTTGCCAGCTTTTCAAGTATCTTTGCCGCTCTCTCAAAGGTCTCGGTGTACTTGGTAACAACGTAAAGCTTCGCCTTCTTTGAGGGAGGGACGTTCATCTCGGCTCTGCGTGTTCTGATTGCGGTAATGCAGGCGATAATTCTCTCAACGTCCTCCTCGGCGTCGGTGTAAACCATATTCTCGTTGTATCTGGGATACTCGGAGATCATAATGGACTCACACTTATGGGGAATAGCCTGGTAGATCTCCTCGGTGATGAAGGGCATATAGGGATGAAGCAGACCGAGAATGCCCGACAGAACCTTAACGAGAGTCCTTTTTGCACAGAGTGCGGGAGCACCGCCCTCAAAGATACGGCTCTTCGCCATCTCGATATACCAGTCGCAGAAGGTGTCCCAGGTGAAGGAGTATATCTCTGCAAGTGCAACACCAATCTCGTAGTTCTCAACGTTGTCGTTTACCGTCTTGCAAAGCTTGTTAAACTTAGAGAGTATCCACTTGTCCTCTATGGTAAGCTCGTCCTCTGTGGGATCGGTAAGCAGCTCCTCGTCGCTTTCTGTGAGATTCATAAGCACGAATCTCGATGCGTTCCACAGCTTGTTTGCAAAGTTTCTTGCCGCCTCTATCTTCTCATCCGAGAATCTCATATCGTTTCCGGGAGCGTTACCTGTTGCCAGGGCGAATCTAAGTGCATCTGCACCGTATTCCTCAATAACCTTAAGGGGATCAATGCCGTTGCCAGGCGACTTGGACATCTTGCGTCCCTGTGCATCTCTTACAAGACCGTGAATAAATACGGTAGAGAAGGGCTTCTCACCCATATGCTCAAGGCCGGAGAATATCATACGCGATACCCAGAAGGTGATAATGTCATATCCGGTAACGAGAGTGTCGGTGGGATAATATCTTGCAAGATCTGCGGTGGAATCGGGCCAGCCCAGGGTAGAGAAGGGCCAGAGTGCCGACGAGAACCAGGTGTCAAGCACGTCCTCCTCCTGTCTTACCGTACCGCCACACTTTGGGCAGGCGGTAATATCGGTCTTGGAAACCTCCATATGACCGCACTCGTCACAGTAGAATGCAGGAATTCTGTGTCCCCACCAGAGCTGACGGGAAATACACCAGTCAAGGATGTTGTTCATCCAGTTGAAGTAGTTCTTTGAGAATCTCTCGGGAACGAATCTGATGCTGCCGTTCTCAACCGCCTCAATTGCGGGTGCCGCAAGGGGCTTCATCTTAACGAACCACTGGTCGCTTGTAAGCGGCTCAACAGTAGTTCCACAGCGGTAGCAGGTGCCAACGTTATGGTCATGGGGCTCGGTCTTTACAAGGTATCCCTCGCTTTCAAGATCGGCAACCAGAGCCTTACGGCAGGCGTATCTGTCCATACCCTCGTACTTACCTGCGTAGGAGTTCATAGTCGCATCGTCGTTCATAACCTTGATCTGCTCAAGATCGTGACGCTGACCTACAAGGAAGTCGTTGGGGTCGTGTGCGGGCGTGATCTTAACGCATCCGGTACCGAAGCCGATCTCAACGTAATCGTCTGCAATTACAGGGATCTCTCTGCCTACGATAGGCAGAATAAGAGTCTTGCCGATAAGATGCTTAGTGTTTTCATCCTCGGGGTTAACCGCAACGGCAGTATCACCGAACATTGTCTCGGGACGTGTAGTTGCGATCTCTACGTAGCCATCCTCACCCTTGATGGGGTACTTGATATGCCAGAAGAAGCCGGGCTGATCCTTGTACTCAACCTCCGCGTCGGAAAGGGCGGTAAGGCATCTGGGACACCAGTTGATAATTCTGTGTCCGCGGTAGATAAGGCCCTTGTTGTAAAGGTTTACGAATACCTCGCGTACCGCTCTTGAGCAGCCCTCGTCCATAGTGAATCTTTGCCTTGACCAGTCGCAGGATGCACCGAGCTTCTTGAGCTGACCGGTGATCCTCGCCTCGTAGGAGTCCTTCCACGCCCATACACGCTGGAGGAACCTCTCTCTGCCAAGGTCGTATCTTGACAGCCCCTCGTCAACTCGAAGCCTCTCCTCAACCTTGATCTGCGTAGCAATACCCGCGTGGTCTGTGCCGGGTACCCAAAGGGTAGAGTAGCCCTGCATACGCTTCGTACGTATAAGTATATCCTGCAGCGTCTCGTCAAGGGCGTGTCCCATATGAAGCTGGCCTGTTACGTTCGGCGGGGGAATTACGATAGAGAAGGTAGGCTTTTTATCGTCACCGTCGGGCTTGAAATATCCCTTCTCGCACCATCCCTCGTATATCCTGTCCTCAAATTCGGCAGGATTGTAGTTTTTTGCAAGTTCTTTCATTTTTTATCTTTTCCTTTCGGTTGTTAATCAAATAAAAAAGCCCAAGCGATAAAAATACCGCTTGGGACGAAATACTCCGTGTTACCACCCAAATTCAGAGCAAAATGCTCCCTCATTATCGCAAATAACGGTGCTTACCGTCGGGTTCTAATAGGCAAAAGCCCCTCTTCCCGAAATACGCCCGGGCTACCTTCCTGCATCTTCCCGATATGCTTTCACCAACCGCATACTCTCTGACGGCAAATAATACAGTACTCCTCCCGGGGAGGAGATATCCTTTAATAAAGGTATTTTATCACAAACACACCCGTTTGTCAATATAAAATATAAATATAATTATTTTTTATAAACGGTTGATTTTGCTAAATAAATATGTTAGAATTGTATTGTGGAGGAATGTCCTCCATACAATTATTTGGATAATATTAAAAGGAGATATACGATGGAAGTAAGAGACGCAGCAAATGCCAAGGATGTGAAGTTCTATACCACAGACAGACTCAGAGAGGAGTTCCATATTGCTAACCTTTTCCCCTGCGACGAGGTGAAGATGGTTTACAGCCATATCGACAGAATTATCGTCATCGGTATGAAGCCGGTCAGCAAGACGCTTACCCTGGAGGCAGGTAAGGAGCTTGCGGCAGATTTCTTCCTCCAGCGTAGAGAGCTGGGCTGTATCAACATCGGCGGTGCGGGTGTTATTACCGTTGACGGCGTTGAGTATCATATGAATCCCCGCGACGGTATTTATATCGGCAGAGGAAATAAGGATATTACCTTCAGAAGCTGTGATCCCGAGAATCCTGCGAAGTTCTACTGCACCTCCTGTCCCGCTCATACTGAGTATCCTATCGTAAAAATAGACATCACCAAGGCACGCAAGGTACCCTGCGGCAGCGTTGAGGATTGCAACAAGAGAGTCATTAATCAGTATATACATCCCGAGGTTATGCAGTCCTGCCAGCTTGCTATGGGTCTTACCCAGCTTGACGTTGGCTCTAACTGGAACACTATGCCCAGCCACACCCACGACAGACGTATGGAGGTTTATCTCTATCTTGATATGGGTGAGAACGATGCGGTATTCCATATGATGGGCGAGCCCCGCGAAACCCGCCATATCGTAATGCATAACGAGGAGGCGGTAATCTCTCCCTCCTGGTCTATCCATTCGGGCGTAGGCACGAAGAATTATTCCTTCATCTGGGCTATGTGCGGCGAGAACCAGGAGTTCACCGATATGGACCATATATTGACGAAGGATCTTCGTTAATTCCCTCGCATATTCAATATCTTATTGATTGCCAAGGTCGAATTATGACTTCCGTTAAATACTAAAAAGGAGAATATAAAAATGGCTAACACACAGATCTTCAATCTTGAGGGCAAGGTTGCCCTTATTACAGGTGCATCCTACGGTATCGGCTTCGCTATTGCAAAGGGACTTGCTGCTGCAGGTGCGAAAATCGTTTTCAACGATATCAAGCAGGAGTTCGTTGACAGGGGACTTGCAAATTATGCCGAGGCAGGAATCGACGCCAAGGGCTACGTTTGTGACGTTACCGACGAGGACGCCGTAGTTGAGCTTGTTAAAAAGATTGAGAGCGAGGTTGGCGTTATCGACATTCTCGTTAATAACGCCGGTATTATTAAGCGTATTCCTATGATCGAAATGAAGGCGTCCGAGTTCCGTCAGGTTATTGACGTTGACCTTAACGCTCCCTTCATCGTTTCCAAGGCCGTTCTTCCCTCAATGATCAAGCAGAGATCGGGTAAGATTATCAACATCTGCTCTATGATGAGCGAGTTCGGTCGTGAGACCGTATCTGCTTACGCCGCTGCAAAGGGCGGTCTTAAGATGCTCACCAGAAATATCGCATCCGAGTACGGTCAGTACAACATCCAATGCAACGGCATCGGCCCCGGCTACATCGCAACTCCCCAGACCGCACCCCTTCGCGAGCCTCAGGCAGACGGCTCCAAGCATCCCTTCGATAGCTTCATCACCGATACCAAGACTCCCGCAGGCCGTTGGGGCGATCCCGAGGACCTTGCAGGCCCCGCCGTATTCCTCGCATCCAGTGCATCCGATTTTGTAAACGGTCAGATACTCTACGTTGACGGAGGTATTCAGGCGTACTTTGGCAAGCAGCCCGGCTAAGAGGCAAAAATCACCCAATACTGCGTTACTCCTGCGATACTCGGTTCGGAGTAGGTAACTACACCGTCACCTGCGTTTCTCGGAGTGCCTTGTCTTGAGAGATTTTTCCCCCCTTGCCTTAAAATTATTCTAACAAAAAAGAGCGTTTTTGCTAACTTTAGGTTGCAAAAACCGCTCTTTTTGTCGTTTTTAAAAACGAATCTTGAATTGAGAATTTAAACTAAATCTTATATTGTCCCGATACCACCTTACCGAGAATACGGATGCGATCAAGCTGACTGCCGGAGTATCGCATCGGCTT
>JAZNWM010000062.1:0-3466 GCA_045593345.1 Eubacteriales bacterium | reverse complement strand
AATTTAGAGTGGTGCATTTTTATGCGCAATTTGGGTGGTAACACGGTATATTCGTCCCTTGTTCTATACAAGGGATTTTTTTATTTTTCGGAGGTTTATTATGGAATGGACATCACTTAATGATCTTAGAGAGAAATATCTTTCTTTCTTTGAGTCAAAGGGTCATTTAAGACTTGGAAGCTATTCGCTTGTACCAAATAATGATAAGTCACTGTTACTTATAAATTCCGGTATGGCGCCTATGAAGAAGTTCTTCACAGGTGAGGAGCAGCCTCCCCGCAATAGAGTTTGCACCTGTCAGAAGTGTATCCGTACTCCCGACCTTGAGAGAGTAGGCCACACCGCACGCCACGGCACATATTTCGAGATGCTGGGTAACTTGTCCTTCGGAGATTACTTCAAGGATGAGGCTATTGCTTGGGCGTGGGAGTTCCTTACCGATACTCTTGAGATCCCTGCAGATCTTCTCTGGCCCTCTGTTTACGAGCAGGATGACGAGGCGTATGCTATCTGGCGCGACAAGATCGGCGTTCCCGAGGAGCATATCGTAAAGCTCGGTAAGGCTGATAACTTCTGGGAGCACGGCTCGGGTCCTTGCGGTCCCTGCTCCGAGATCTACTTTGACAGAGGTCTCAAGTACGGTTGCGGCAGCCCCGACTGTAAGCCCGGCTGCGACTGTGACAGATTTATGGAGATCTGGAATAACGTATTCTCCCAGTTCAACAACGACGGCAAGGGCAATTATACCGAGCTCGCTCAGAAGAATATCGATACCGGTATGGGACTTGAGCGTCTTGCCTGCGTAATGCAGGGCGTCGGCAACCTCTTTGAGGTTGATACCGTTCGTGCTCTTCTTGACCGCGTTTGTGAGATCGCCGGCAAGACCTACGGTGCCGAGCATAATAACGACGTTTCTATCCGTGTTATCACCGACCACGTAAGATCGGCCACCTTTATGATCTCTGACGGCGTTATTCCCTCCAACGAGGGACGCGGCTACGTTCTTCGTAGAATTATCCGCCGTGCCTGCCGTCACGGTAAGCTTCTCGGTATAAACGGTATGTTCCTTCGCGGCCTCTGTGAGATCGTTATCTCTCAGAACGAGGGTGCATATCCCGAGCTTAAGACAAAGCACGACTACGTCCTTAAGGTTATGACTCTTGAGGAGGAGAGATTCAACGCTACCATCGACGCAGGCCTTGGTATTCTTAACGGAATTATTGCCGATGCAAGGGCAAAGGGCGAGAGCAGGCTTTCGGGTGCCGATGCATTCAAGCTTTACGATACCTTCGGCTTTCCCGTTGACCTCACCCGCGAGATCGCAGAGGAGGCAGGCCTCTCTATTGACGAGGATGCCTTCAAGGCTCTGATGGACGAGCAGAAGCAGCGTGCAAGAGCAGCAAGAGGTAATATCTCCGGCTGGTCGGACTCCTCCAAGTCCCTGCTTGAAAACCTTCCCGCAACAGAGTTCCTCGGCTACACAGAGGTTAAGTGCAAGGGTAAGGTTCTCTCTATCTTCGTTGATAACGAGGCGGTAGAGTCTGTCTCCGAGGGCGAATGTACAGTAGTTACCGACAAGACCGTATTTTACGGCGAGGGCGGCGGTCAGGTTGGTGACACCGGCTTGATCCTTATTGGCGATACAAAGCTTACAGTTCTTGATACAAAGAAGACAAACGGCATTTACCTTCACCAGTGCCAGCTTGAGAACGGTTCGTTGAAGCTTGGCGACGAGGTAGAGCTTTGTATTCACGCAGCTCGCCGCGAGGCAATTAAGAGAAATCACTCGGCGGCTCATCTTCTCCAGGCGGCTCTCCGTCAGGTGCTTGGCACTCACGTTGAGCAGGCGGGCTCCTACGTTGACGAGCACAGAGTTCGCTTCGATTTCACTCACCTTGCTGCTATGACCAGGGAGGAGATTGAGGAGGTAGAGCATCTTGTAAACGTTAATATCCTCATCTCCGAGGCTTGTGAAACTATCGTTACCACTCCCGACGAGGCAAAGAAGATGGGTGCTATGGCACTCTTCGGTGAGAAGTACGGCGACAGCGTTAGGGTTGTAAAGATTGGTCGCACATCCACCGAGCTTTGCGGCGGTACTCACGTTTCCAACACGGGTAATATCGGTCTGTTCAAGATTATTTCCGAGTCCTCGGTTGCAGCAGGCGTAAGACGTATTGAGGGTACCACAGGCTACGGCGTGCTGGAGCTTCTTGCTGAGAGAGATGCACTTATTCACGATACTGCAAGAGAGCTTAAGTCTCCCAACGTCAGCGGTATTGCAAAGAAGGCAGAGGCTCTTCAGAATGAGATCAAGGAGCTGAAGCGTGAGCTTGACTCTGCTAACTCCCAGATCGCAAATGCTAAGGCAGAGGCTCTTCTCTCGGGTATCAAGACGGTTGGTAAATTCAGACTCCTTGCTGCTCGCGTTGATATGCGTCCCGACCAGGCACGCGGTCTTTCCGACTCGGTTAAGGATAAGTATCCGGATGCCGTTGCGGTATTCGCGGCGGTTGCCGACGGTAAGCTCAGCTTCGTGGTTGCGGCAGGTGCCGACGCCGTTCGTGCAGGTGCTCACGCAGGCAATATTCTCCGCGAGGTAGCCGCTATCTGCGGCGGTAAGGGCGGCGGACGTCCCGACTCTGCAATGGGCGGCGGCCGTGACGTCGATAAGATTCCCGAGGCTCTTGCAAAAGCAGAGGAAATTCTTGCGAATATCTGACCAAGCCTTCCCCTTGAGGGGAAGGCTGATTGAAGCTTTCGCAAAGGCAGAGGAAATTCTTGCGAATATTTAAAATGTAAATAATCATTGTCATTTTGGCTGAAATTTCGAGCTTTTTTCGGGTTTCAGCTAATTTGATAAGGATGAAAAGAGGTTAATATGACTGTATACGAAAGATTTTTGAAATACGTATCCTTCCCGACCACGTCGGATGAAAATAACGAGTGCTGTCCTTCCACCGAGGGACAGAGAGTGCTGGCAGAGGCCATCTGCGAGGAGCTTATTGCCCTCGGCATCTCGGATGCCAGAGTTGACGAGCACGGTTACGTTTATGCGTCAATTCCCGCAAATTGCGAGGGAATGCCAGCGATTGGCTTTATTGCACATCTCGACACCGCATCGGATGCCCCCGGCGAGAATATCAAGGCGAGAATGATCGACTATAAGGGTGGCGATATTCTGCTTAACGAGGAGCAGGGAATAGTTCTCTCGCTTAAGGATTACCCCTACGTTGCCGACCTTAAGGGCCAGCGTCTTATTGTTACCGACGGCACGACTCTGCTGGGTGCGGATGATAAGGCGGGCGTTGCCGAGATTATGGCGGCGGCTGAAAGACTTGTAAATGCCGACTTCCCCCACGGTAAAATCTGCATCCGCTTTACTCCCGATGGGGGGATCGGTCGCGGTGCCCACCTCTTTGGCGTAGCGGGCTTTGGTGCGGGATACGCCTACACCCTTGACGGT
>JAZNWM010000061.1:0-6355 GCA_045593345.1 Eubacteriales bacterium | reverse complement strand
ATGCCTTGTCTTCCTAAGACAGCTTGGCCTCCGACTTGATCCCAGGCGATTATCGGGGCGGCTAAAACGAGTGCATATTACGCCGTTGCTCCCTTTATCGGCACCTTCCTCTCATTCCTGATCTTCAGCGAGAGGCTGACGGTGGGCTACCTGATCGGTCTTGCTATAATGATACTTGGCACGGTGATTGTAATACGCGACACCATTGGTGTCGGGCGGGATGGAAAGGAATAAAAATGAATACTGAAATTGAGATTATTTTATCAAAGCATCCCAAAAAAACGGTAGAGCTGTTCCTAAGGCTTCGCGACATCATTTACGAGGCTGCAGAGGTCGAGCCACGGGAAATATTATGGGCAAGTCTGCCCAGCTACTGTGTCGGAGACAGCTTCGTCAGGCTTATTCCCTTCTCTGATCATATCAATATTGAGGCAAGAGCCATAGCCGACCACAAGGGGGAGCTTCAGGGCTATAAGCTAACCCCGAAGGGAATGCTGCAGATCTTTATTGGCCGGGATATTCCCGTTTCTGTGCTGAAGGTAATATTCAAGGAAACGCTGAGGTAACAATAAATAATATGAATGATGAAATAAGGCTGTCGCTTACCGACGGCGAATGGGAATTTACCTACACCGATCACGACAGACGGGTGGTGCGGGCAATAGTATTTGATGACGAGGGGTATTTTTACTTCGTCAGAGCAGAACGCGACGACGACTTCGGGCGGGCGAGGGTTATTGAGACCGCAGGCGGAGGCGTTGAGGGCGACGAGGAATTAGAGGTAGCTATCAGACGCGAGCTTCGTGAGGAGCTTGGTGCCGAGGTAGAGGTCATCTGCAAAATAGGTGTCGTAAGCGACTACTATAATCTGATACACAGGCATAATATAAACAATTACTATTTATGTCGCGTAATATCCTTCGGCGAGAGGCATCTTACCGAGGATGAGGCAAGCAGATGGAAGCTTTCCACCCTGAAGATATGCTATGAGGAGGCTATCTCTGAATACGAGGAAAATAACAATTCAAGACTCGGGCGGCTGATAAGACAGCGGGAGCTTCCCATACTCCTGCGTGCGAAGGAAATTTTAGATAAAATAGGCTGAAAACAACTCTACCGTTGGTTGATGTCTCCCCATTCAACCGAGGGTGTGTAGACTTCGGGGCGTTTTTTCGGTAAAATAAAGACGTCAGGAAGAGAGGTGACCAAATTGGATCAGATCAAAATTGGAAAATTCATTGCCGACTGCAGAAAAAAACAAGGACTGACACAGATGCAGCTGGCAGAGAAATTAGGAATCACAGACCGAGCGGTATCAAAGTGGGAAAACGGCAGATCGCTGCCCGACTCGTCCCTGATGCTCGAGCTGTGCGAGATACTAAAAATTACGGTAAACGATTTACTTTGTGGGGAGGTAGTAAAAATGGAAAGCTACAACAAAAAGCTTGAGGATAATCTTATTAAAATGGCAAAAAAGAAGGAAGAGGCGGACAGAATGCTTCTTCGTATTGAGACGGTTACAGGATTCATCTGTATATCCATTATGCTGGTGCTTTGCATCATTGCCGCTTATGTTGAGATGGAGGAGTGGCTCAGGATAACACTGATACTGGTTGGTCTTGTACCCCTTATTGCAGCAATGCCCTCTATGATTAAAATAGAGCAGACCGCGGGCTACTACGTATGCAGAAAATGCGGTCACAAGCATATTCCCGCATACAGCAGCGTTTTTATGGCAATGCACTACGGCAGAACAAGATATATGAAATGCCCCGAGTGCCATAAGAGAAGCTGGCAGAGGAAGGTTATTTCAAGGGACTAAAAAAAAGAGGCTCGGTTTTCGAGCCTCTTTACTTTTTAAACAAGATATGTTATAATGAAGAAAAAGGGAGGGGGGAATATGAAAAGACTACTGTTGATAACGGGCGATCTTGCTACGGGAAAATCAAGATTTGCAGGTATATTATCAAAAAGATACGCCGTCCCCGTGCTGTATAAGGATAAAATCAAAGAGGTGCTGTGCGATCGGCTGGGATTTTCCACGAGAGAGGAAAACAAGCTGCTGTCGCTTGCGGCGGTGGATATTATGATCGATAGCTTTCGTCGGGCGGCAGAGATAGCGGGAGATATGATACTTGAGGCAAATTTCAAGGAGGACGAGCTGAAAAGGCTTCACAAAATCGCCCTTGAATTCGGCTATCGGACGCTGACGCTGGTTTTACAGGCGGATATGGATGTAATCTACCAACGATTCGTTAACAGAATCGAGAACGAGGCACGCCATCCCGCCCACATATCCGGCTTTGACGGATATGAGAGCCTTGAAAAATACATAATCGAAGGAAGGCGTGTTAAGATATTTAGCGAGAGTATACGGGTGGATGCAAATGACTTTTCATACCAGAATAATGCCGATTTGCTAACTATACTTGACACTTTTATGGGTAAAGTCAATGAAAACGATTGAGATATTCGGTGACAACCGAGAAAAAGAATATACGAAAACCGTTGAGGGATGCCGCGGTATACTTATCCGCGGCGGCAAAATCCTTCTGAGCTACGAGAAAAGCATTGACCAATATATGATCCCCGGTGGCGGCATTGAGGATGGCGAGAGTCTTAAGGAGTGCTGCAAAAGAGAGCTTGGCGAGGAGGCGGGAATAGTCGTTGATCCCCATACCCCTTTACTGACGCTTGAGGAATACTATCACGAATATTATTTCAAGAGTCATTATTTCCTCTGCGGTTATATTGGTGAGTGCGAAAGGTCGCTTACCGAATCCGAGAAAAAGCACGGACTTGAGCCCAGGTGGGTGGATTTTGAAGAGGCGTTTAATATATTTGCAGGCTTTGAAGCCTTCAAGGACAGGGATGAGATAAGATACGGTCTGTATTATCGGGAGTATCTTGCCCTTTGCGAGCTCAAAAAGCTGTAATAATTTCATTCGGAAAAGCATAAGGAGAAATAGTATGACCATTAATGAGTATCAGAGCCTGGCGCTGACCACGCTTAACCCCGAGCTTGACAAAAAGGACATGCTGATAAACAGCGTAATGGGGCTGTGCGGCGAGTCGGGAGAGGCAATTGACATAGTGAAGAAATGGCTGGCACAGGGACACGAGCTTGACCGCGAGCATCTTAAAAAGGAGCTTGGTGACATTGCCTGGTACCTTGCGGAATGTGCATTTGCCCTGGATATACCGCTGGAGGATATTTTGGTTGCAAATATTGAAAAGCTTAAGAAGAGATATCCCGAGGGCTTTGCGGTAGAAAAATCCACCGAAAGACAGAGCGAGGATATTTGAGGAGAGTATTATGAAAAGCAAAAAAGAGATACGCCTGTATAACGTGCTGTTCCCTATCTGGATGCTGCTGATAATACCTACGGCGTGGATTGCGGTGCTGCCCGCAAACTTTATCGTTGACAGCCTGGTGCTGTTAATTACGGCGAAGAAAATCGGTGTTCTTGAAAAGGGAATCTACAAAAAGCATATCCTGAGGGTATGGATATTCGGCTTTATTGCCGATCTGATCGGTGCGGGAATACTGCTCGGATTGCTATATATTTTTGAGGATTTCTTCCGCGGTGATGAGCTTATAATTACCCTCCCCGCAATGCTGGTATCAGCGGTTATGATATTTTTATTTAACTACCGCTTCAGCTTCCCGGATGTTGACAAAGGGGCAAGACTGCGAATGGCACTCAGCTTTGCTATTTTCACAGCACCGTACACCTTCCTTATTCCGCTTAACTGGATATATTAATATAAAAACCGCGGCGTTTTTGCCGCGGTTTTTGTTCTTTCCCTATTTTTTATCCATTTTCTCAAACAGCTTGTTATAGGGCATAAGCATTCCCTCGTTCATAGCGTTGCCCATCTTACGACGTATCTTCTCATTTGAGAGAAGGAAGCCCACAAGGTACATTTTAATAATAGTGCCCTTATGCTTCTGCGGAAAGTCCTTGTAATAGCCACCCTTCTTATAGAACTTATGGTCGGCACGCATCATTCCCTGCATCGTGTAGATAAGGTCGCGGAATATCTTCATTCCGCCGATGCCCCAGAAATTCTGAGTGGGAACGTATTTATTTGTAAGAGCGTATTCGATCTGAAGTGCGAGGGCGTCGATCTCGCCGTCGGGATCACGCTCGTCGGTGGCAACGCCCGCAAGGAAGTTGTGCCCAACCTCAGCACGAGCCTCAATGACGTTACGTAGATTTTCCTCTGCCGACAGCTCGCCGCTGACAAGATAGCCCACGGGCATACCGACGGTGACTGTACGGTGTCCGTTACAGAAATTACGGTCGTCGTACATCTTAAAGCGAGAGCCCATAGAATGATCGCGGACGGTGAAGGCATAGACTATAGAATCCGCCTTCTGAATATTGTTACGAAGGAACTCGTCAAAGCCGTCCTTATAAACGCACCTTGCCGACACGGCACAGTTAAAGCAACCGAGGCAGCCGCCCGAGAAGGGATATTCCGCAATATTAACCACCCTGCTATCGAAGGGCAGGACGGCACGCAGGCGTGCTATCATTCTCGCAAGATTTGAATTTTCATCGGTGTTGTCGGTGATAATTACAATATCGCCCGACTTCTTCTCGGTTGAGATGGCTTCGGTAGCCTGCTTCTGCTCATAGGTTGAGATACGGCTCGGTGCCTTCTCAAAGATACCATTGTCACAGCACCAGAGGAAATGGGCGAAAAATTTCTCGGCTACCTCCCTGCCCTCCTCGGTGAGAAGGTCATCCATATCTGCCGACAGCCCCTTTACGTATCTTAAGCCCAGGTCGTGACAGTTGTCCTCCACGTATCTATGTGCGGTTATATCGTAAAAGTGCTTTGAGGTGGTGATCTGGGTGGCGAATTTACCGCTAAGATCCACGCCATCCGCCTTCAGAAGCTCGATGAAGCGGTGAAGCTGGCAGGGTGCTATGAAGGTGTATACGGGATAGGAAAAAATGATGGCATCGGCAGAAAGAAGCATATCGCGTGATTTGGTAAAATCCTTCTCAATAGAGCGGATGCTCTGCCCTGCGTTCAGAACGGTGAAGCTGTGCCCCTCAAATTTCCTCTCAAGATAGCGGACAGTTTGCAGAGTTATACTGTACTTGCCCTTCGGACTGCCGTTAATAACTAAGATGTTCATATCTGTTCCTTTCGACAAGATGTGTAGTTTTTTGACATTAGTATTATATCACAATTAAAAATTATTTTCAATAGAAAGTATTCTTTTGATTTATTCTATTGACAACGCGAGTAAAAAGTGGTACAATTTACAAGGTATCGCGTCAGCGATCAAAAGCTTTATATCTACCCGTTGCACAGCTGGATAGTGCGTCAGACTCCGACTCTGAAGGTCGTAGGTTCGAATCCTATCGGGTAGGCCAAAAAAATCGGCAGGCGTGGCTTGCCGATTTTTAACAAAGGAGATTTTATGGCTAACATAATACATATAACCGACTTTTCCGACCCCGCACTTGACGTGTACGTCAGGCTGACGGGAGCACAGCTGAGAAACAGGCTGGAGCCCGAGAAGGGGATATTTATTGCCGAGAGTCCTACCGTAATTGAGGTGGCTATGCAGGGCGGGTGTGAGCCGATTTCCCTGCTGACAGAGGAGCGGCTTATTAACGGAGCGGTAGCGGGGATAATAGAAAAATGCGGCGATATTCCAATATATACCGCAGACCGCGAGCTGCTGACTAAGATGACCGGCTTTGAGCTGACGAGAGGTGCTCTTTGTGCTATGAGGAGGCCTGCCCTGCCCTCTGTCCGAGAGCTTTTAAAAAATGCGAGGCGTGTGGCGGTGCTTGAGGAGGTAGCAGACTCCACCAATATCGGTGCCCTGTTCCGCTCGGCAGCGGCACTTGGAATAGATGCGGTGCTGGTGACACCCACCTGCTGCGATCCGCTATGCAGAAGAGCCGTCAGAGTAAGTATGGGAACGGTGTTCCTCGTGCCCTGGACGAAAATTGGCGAGAGGCCCGAGGATTGGCCCAAGGTCGGAATGGAGCAGCTGCACAGCCTTGGCTTTAAGACGGTGGCAATGGCTCTGACAGACAACTCGGTGGGGATCGATGATCCCGAGCTTAAGGCAGAGGAAAGGCTGGCAATTATTCTCGGTACCGAGGGGAACGGACTGTCAAAGGCAACGATCAAGAGCTGTGATTATACCGTAAAAATTCCTATGAAGCACGGCGTGGATTCGCTCAACGTGGCGGCAGCCGGGGCAGTTGCCTTTTATGAACTGACAAAATAAAAAGCCTCCCTTAAAGTCGGAGGCCAAGCGGGCTTAGGAAGACAAGGCATATTATCAACTCCTTGGCTCACAGAACGACATGGCTAC
>JAZNWM010000060.1:0-14696 GCA_045593345.1 Eubacteriales bacterium | reverse complement strand
GTAGATATATCAAGGCCTCCGAGGATTTTTTGGCACCCTAAGATAAGATAAGCTAAGATAAGATAACCCAAGCTAAGATAAGACAAGCTAAGCTAAGATAACCTTTTACTACCAAAGAAATCTTACAGACATTCTTACAGGATGCCTTCGGCAGAAGTGACGCTTGTCAAAAAAATGTTAATTTTTTAAAAAACTATTTATTTTTTATTCTTTATGTGTTATAATGGTATAATCCATTAATATGCGAAAGTATGCCGTTTTACGGTTTACATACAAGAAAGGAACTGTTTATGAAGAAAAATAAGGAACAATCATCCTGCCCCTTCTCCGACAGACTTGGTAAGGTCGGCGGACAGGCGGTGCTTGAGGGTGTTATGATGAAGGCGGGCAACCGTATGGTTACGACCTGTCGAAAGGAGGACGGCAGCCTTGTGGTCACCGACGATGAATTCGTGTCGGTAAGGCAGAAGAATAAGCTGTTTGATCTTCCTCTTATCCGCGGAGTGGTCTCCTTCGTGGAATCTATGCTATTAAGCTTCAGGACGCTCGGTGCATCGGCGGATGCCCTGGGACTTGAAGAGGAGGAGCCCTCCAAATTTGAGAAATGGCTGTCCGACAAGCTCGGTCTGAAGCTTACCGACGTGGTTATGGTGGTTTCGCTGATACTCGGCCTCGGCCTGTCGGCACTGCTGTTTATCTTCCTGCCCATCTGGGTGACCGCAGGCATCAATTTCCTGCTTGGCATCAGCCTCGGCATCTCTATGCCTACGGTGGTCACCGCTATTTTAGAGGGACTTATCAAGATGGGAATTTTCGTCGGCTATCTTGCCGCCGTGTCTATGATGCCCGATATCAAGCGTACCTTTATGTACCACGGTGCCGAGCATAAGTCCATCGCCTGCTTTGAGGCGGGTGAGGAGCTTACACCCGAGAACGCGAAGAAGCATACCCGCTTCCATCCCAGATGCGGCACCAGCTTTATGTTCTTTATGATATTGCTCGGTATCTTCGCCGGTCTGATCATCAAGACGCTTATCCCCGGACTTGGTACCGGCGTGTATACCCTTATCAGATTGCTTATTCTCCCCATCCTTATGGGTGTGGGCTATGAATTTATCCGCTTCGCAGGTAAGCATCCCAACGCTATTACCCGTGCTCTCTCGGCACCCGGCCTCTGGATGCAGAGAATTACCACGAAGGAGCCCGACGAGTCTATGCTGGAGGTGGCTATCACCTCGCTGAAGTGCTCGCTGCGTGACGATTATCCCGAGTTTGCCGAGTTCTATAACGAGAAGCCCTGGCTTCCCAAGAAAGAGGCGAAGGCGGATGAGAATGCAGAATGCGGAATGCAGAATGCAGAATCTGATGAAAATGCAGAGTGCGGAATGCAGAATGCAGAATGTGAAGAGAATGCAGAATGCGGAATGCAGAATGCAGAATGTGATGAGAATGACGCTTAAGGAGGCAATAAAATTACTTACCGACGCGGGCATTGAGGCGGCAGAGCAGGACGCGACCGAGCTGTTCTGTCATTTCGGCGGCTATTCCAGAAGCACGCTGTACCTTATGGGCGAGGTGGACTGTGACGATCCCGGGCTTCGCGATGCCCTTATGCGTCGTGCGGCTCACGAGCCCCTGCAGTATATTACCGGCGTTGCCTACTTCTATCGCGAGAGCTATCTTGTGACGCCCGACTGCCTTATCCCACGCTTTGATACCGAGATTTTGGTGGACTATGCGGTGAAAAATCTGCCCTGCGGTGCCTCCTTTATGGATCTCTGTACGGGCAGTGGCTGCGTTGCCATATCGGTGCTTTGCAACTCCGAGGGCACCACCGCAATTGCGGTGGATATTGACGGCGGTGCTCTTGCCGTTGCCGAGCAGAATGCCGTGAGAAACGGCGTATCTGACAGAATTCATCTTCGTCACCTTGATCTTATGGCCGAGGAGGTTGACGAGCAGGTATTTGCGGTGCTGTCAAACCCACCCTACGTCAGCGAGGAGGCCTATCGCGGCCTTGGGGATGAAATATTCCACGAGCCCTCTCACGCATTTCTCGGCGGCTCTGACGGTGGGGATTTCTACCGCCGTTTTACCCCTATTTATAAGAAAAAAATCTCTCCCGACGGCTTTATCGCCTATGAGATCGGCTACGATCAGGCAGGGCTGCTTCGGGATATAGCAGAGAAGAATAATATGTCCTGCGAGATATTGAAGGATCTGTCGGGCAACGATCGGGTTGCGGTGCTGAGGCACAGGGCGTAAGCCGACTTTAATATTGATTTTGCTCGGGCGGTGGGTGACGCCTCGCCCGTGGCGTCGTGGAACGTCTTACAAAAACGGCATATACTGTATCGGAGGTATATGCTATGGAGAAAAAACGCAAGGTCGCTCTCTTATGGGGCGGCAGGGGACGTGAGAGCGAGGTTTCGGCAAGGGGCAAGGAGCATATCCTGCCGCTTATTGACCGAGATCGCTATGACGTATTACCCATTTTTATACATAAGGACGGCCGCTGGCTGACTCCCGACGGGGAGGAGGTGCTGGCGTATAGGGGCGGCCTTTACTCGCCCTGTGGCAGACTGATATTCTCGCCCGACTGCGTTCTGCCCCTGCTTCACGGTGATTTCGGTGAGGACGGACGGGTGCAGGGTGCTCTTGACTGTGCCGATATACCCTACGTGGGCTGCGGCGTGTCGGCGGGGGCGATCTGTCGGGATAAGGCGGTGGTGAAGATGCTTGCCGCCTCGCTTGGTATACCCATACTGCCCTTCGTCCTTGCCCTTCGTCCCGAGGGGATAGATTTTGCTGTTCGGTCGGCAGAGGCCGGCCTTCGCTACCCGATGATAGTGAAGCCCACCTCTCTCGGCAGCTCGGTGGGGGTCAGCGTTGCAGAATGCCGCGATGATCTTGCCTCTGCCATATCGACAGTCTTTGCCCTGTCGGACAGGGTCATAATTGAGCCCTACCTTCGCCACAAGCGGGAGCTTGAATGCGGCTATTTTTCGACAAAAGGTAAAGAAATATTTACAAATCCCGGCGAAATACTTCTCTCGGGGCTTTACGGCTATGATGAGAAGTACCTCTCGCCTGACACCTCCCTCGCCCTTCGTGCCGATGTTACGGCGGATATATGTCAGCGGGTGCGTGAGTATTCCCGCAGGCTCGTGCGGGCGGTGGGTGTCGGTCAGCTCTCCCGCGTGGACTTTCTGCTCTCGGGGGAGGGGCTGTACTTTAACGAGATAAACACTATGCCCGGCTTCACCGACGGCAGCCTGTACGCTATGATGCTGGAGGGCTCGGGCATTACCGAGAGTCAGCTCCTTTCAATGCTTATTGACGGGGTCGGTTGATCGGTGTCTTCGACAGCGGTGTCGGTGGACTTTGTGCCTTCGGTCAGCTTCGTGGTATGCTTTCCTATGAGGATATGCTCTACCTTGCCGATCGGGCGAACGCTCCCTACGGCACGAAAGACGAGGACGAAATACTTGAATTTACGAGGAAAAACATAAGATTGCTATCCTCTCTCGGCTGTCGGCGTGTGCTTATCGCCTGCTGCAGTGCATCCAGCGTATGGCATCGGCTGGACGGTTGGGAGCGGGAGATATCCGTACCCATAATTCGCCCTGCAGCAGCACTTGCGGCAGCCCTCGGCGGTCGGGTGACGGTCATCGCCACCTCACATACTGTCCGTTTGGGTGCATTTGCGAGCGAGATCGGGGCATTATCCGAAATTCCCGTCACCGAGCTTGCCGAGCAGGGGCTCGTTGCTCTTGTGGAGGCGGGCAACCGCGACGGCCACGTTGACGGAGTCTGCCGGGATTACCTTCGGGATATGACCGACAGGATACTTGTGACGGGGTGCGACACGCTGATACTCGGCTGTACCCATTTCTCTCACCTGATGGGAGAAATATCCGGGCGACTTCCCGGCGTCAGAATAATCAGCCCCGCCCACGTGGGTGCTGTTGAAATGATGAAAAAAATAAGTCCGCGTCGCGAGAGCGGTGCGGTAGGATATATTTCGACCTGAGCCTTGTGCCGAGGTCGGAAAGGAGCCGCAGACGGCTTAAAACGAAAGGAAAAAGAAAAATGGCAAATTACAGAAGAGGAAGAATAAACGACGCCGTGGCACAGGAGCTTGCGGTGGCTCTGCGTGAGGTACGTGAGCCGAAGGTTATTGACAATTTCGTCAGCATCACCAGGGCAGAGGTTGCTCCCGATCTTCGCAACGCTACGGTATATTTCTCCTGTATGGGTGACTCTGCCGAGGCACTTCTCGGTCTTAAGAAATGTACGGGAATGCTCCGTCATCACCTGGCGGTATCGCTTAATCTGCGGATCACGCCCGAGCTTCGCTTTGTGAAGGACGGATCTATCGAGCACGGTGCCAAGATCGCGAGATTCCTCGAGCAGATAAATGCAGAGAAGAAGGAAAACGCAGCCTCGGAGGACGAGGAAAAGTAATCCGTATCCCGAAAGAGAAGGAGAACAGGACGCTATGAAAAAAATTACGAAGGCTATAATTCCCGCGGCAGGGCTTGGCACCCGAATGCTGCCCGTGTCGGCGGCGGTGTGTAAGGAGATGCTGCCCATCGTAGACCTGCCTGCCATCTGCCATCTTGTAGAGGAGGCGGCGAGCAGCGGCATTACCGATATTCTTATCATTACAAATCGCGGCAAGGAGATTATGGAGAGCATCTTTGATCTCTCGCCCGAATACGAGGCCGCCCTTCTTGAGAAGGGCAGGGCAGAGGACGTGGCGACACTTCGCCGTATTGCCGATATGGCAAACGTCTATTTCATAAGGCAGAAGGAGACGCGGGGACTTGGTCACGCCGTCGGCAGAGCGAGAGGCTTCGTTGGTGACGAGCCCTTCCTCGTGCTATACGGTGACGATATTATCTTCTCCGACCGTCCCGTCTGCCGTCAGCTTATTGACGTGTATGAGCGGTACGGAAAGTCTGTCGTGGGTGTCAAGGCGGTGGATCCCGCCCTTCTTTCCCGCTACTGCTCGCTGAAGGTAGAGCCTACCGACGAGGCAGACGTCAGCTATTGCAGTGATATGATTGAGAAGCCGAGGGCAGGTGAGGAGTTTTCAAACCTGGCTATTCTCGGCAGAGTGCTGCTGACCCCCGATATTTTTGATATTATCGATAGTCTTGAGCCTGGTGCGGGAGGCGAATATCAGCTTACCGACGCCATCCGCGTGGTCGCACAGAGCGAAGGTGTTATGGCCCTTGAGTTTGAGGGTGAGCGGTTTGACCTTGGCTCAAAGCTCGGCTTCCTTAAGGCGAATATCGTAAGGGGACTTCAGCATCCCGAAACGAAGGACGAGCTTCGCGAGTTTATCAAGCAGCTGGCGGAGGATATTTAATATGGAGATCAGACGCTCACGCCCCGAGGATGCCTCGGCAATTGCCGTAATGGAGGCCGCAATTTTCGGCGATCCCTGGAGCGAAAAGGATATACTCTCCTACATATCCTCACAGATCGGTATGTGCTATACCGCCCTTCTTGACGGTGAGCCCGTCGGCTATATAATCGGGCAGAAAATACCGCCCGAGGCCGAGGTATACCGCATTGCCGTAAGGGAGGACAAGCGTCGGGGCGGGATCGGTAATATGCTGCTGACCTATGCACTTGATGCCGAGCTTGAATGCGGGGTTAAGACGGTGTTCCTTGAGGTAAGGTCGAAAAACACCGCCGCAAGAGAGCTTTACCGTCATCTCGGCTTCAACGAGGAGGGCATCAGGGAGAACTATTATCAGAATCCTGATGACGATGCCGTCGTTATGCTGATCAACCAGTAATTTTTGTACTTTTAAACGGAGTTTAATATGAATATATTGGCTTTTGAAAGCTCCTGCGACGAGACGAGTGCGGCCGTCGTTGCCGTATCCGACACAGGTGACTTTGAGGTAAAATCAAATATAATCGCGTCCCAGGTCGACACCCACCGTCTTTACGGCGGCGTAGTGCCCGAGATCGCCAGCAGGGCTCATACCGAGGCCATCTCACGCATCACCTACGAGGCACTTGATGAGGCGGGTCTCACCCTTGCCGATATTGATCTCGTTGCCGTGACGGCAAATCCCGGTCTTATCGGGGCATTGCTCGTGGGAGTTAATTTTGCGAAGGCACTTGCGGCGGCGAATAATATTCCCCTCGTCGCGGTGGATCATATAAAGGGGCATATCGCCTCCTGCTATCTTTCGGATGGGGGAGCACCGAGGCCGCCCTTCATTGCTCTTGCCGCCTCGGGCGGACATACGGCAATCTACCGTGTGGAGAGCTATACCGAGCTTTATATGATAGGCACCACCCGTGACGACGCAATCGGCGAATCCTTCGACAAGATAGGCAGGCTTATCGGCATACCCTATCCTGCGGGACGGGGCTTTGATGCCCTTGCGAGAGAGGGATTTATCAAGGCTACCGGTGACGAGGTGAATTTCTACGCGAAATATAAGAAGAGCGACGCCTACCGCGACAGAGAGATGACTCTGCCCTCGCCCGCACTTTCGGACGGCAGTCTTGATTTCTCCTTCTCGGGACTTAAGACCGCGGCTATAAATCTGCTTCACCGCTACGAGCAGACCGACAGGGAGCTTGACCGCCCCCTCTTCGCCGCAAGATATACCTATGAGGCGGTGGAGGCTGTGGCAAAGAAGCTGTCGGCGGCTCTCGAGAGATACCCCGACCACGATCTGTGTATGGCAGGCGGCGTGGCGGCGAATTCCCACCTGAGACGCAGGCTGTCCGAGGTGGCGAAAAAGCATAAGGTAGAATTGTTTATACCCTCGGTGTCGCTTTGCGGTGACAACGCGGCGATGATCGGCGTGCAGGGCTATTACGAATATAAAAACGGTGCGGTGGCAGACTCTACTCTTAACGCCAGTGCACTTGACAGTATACAAGGGGACAGATAATTATTATGGAAAGTATTGACAAGGTAAAGGGAACCTTTGAGCTTAAGAATAAGGACGGCGTGAAGGGAATAGTGCCCGACGCGGTTATCAGAAGACTGCCACGCTATCACAGATATCTCGGCGAGCTTCTTGCCGAGGGCAGACTTCGTATCTCAAGTGCGGAGCTGTCAAAGATTATGAACGTGACCGCATCCCAGATAAGACAGGACCTTAACTGCTTCGGCGGCTTCGGTCAGCAGGGCTACGGCTATAATATAAAGCTTCTGTACGCCAAGATAAGCGAGCTTCTCGGCGTGACCCAGGGCTATACCGCGGTTATCTGCGGTGCGGGTAATCTGGGCCGTGCTCTTGCGGCGACGCATATGTTCTCCCGCCGCGGTGTCACCAGGCTTGCGATGTTTGATATTGACGAGAGCATTATCGGTACCGAGATCTACGGTATTCCGGTATATCATATAGACGAGCTTTACGATTTCTGTCAGCGTGAGGGCGTTTCTGTAGGTGTGCTTACCGTTCCGAAGGATGCGGCGTACAGCGTGGCATTGACTCTCGCCCGTGCGGGTGTTAAGGGTATATGGAATTTTGCAAACACAGAGATAAAGCTTGAGCCGCCCACCGTCGTTGAGAACATCCATCTCGGCGATTCGCTTATGCATCTCTGCTACGCGATCAAGACTATGAACGAGGAGGACGGTAATGTCAACGGTTAAATATCGCATAAGCACCGCAGGGCTTATCGGTAACCCCGCCTTCTACGAGTCCTCGGCAGAGGAGCTTCGCGTACTGATGGCTCTTAAGGAGCTGTCGGGCGAGGCTGGTGATATTGACGAGCTTGCCTCGGCTGCCAAAGCCTCTGCCCCGAGATGCAGGGCTGCTCTGGCACTGTGGGAGGCATCGGGCATTATCAGACCCGATAACGGCGAGCCCACTATTACCGAGGAGTTTGATGAGCGTGTCCTTCGGGGCGAGATAGAGGAGAGGCCTGCGGTAGAGGTTGCCGAGAGCATCCGCGACGAGAGTCTTGCCTCTATGATAGACGAGTGTGCTACGCTAATGAATCAGCCCTGCCTTCCCAACGGCGACGTTAAGGATCTTGTAGGTCTTGTGACGCAGTACGGCCTTACACCCGAGTACGTGGTGACTCTTGCGGCACATCTGGCCCACCGCGGCTGTCTTACGGTAAAGCGACTTCGCGACGAGGCAATAAGGCTCTCGGGCAAGGGCTATGACAGCGTAGAGGCACTTGAGGCATACATATCCGAGCTGGAGTCCACCAGCGGTGCAGAGTGGGAATACCGCCGCCTGTTTGGTATATACGGCAGAAATCTTTCGGCGGTGGAGCGTAAATATTTCAGGAAATGGTCGGAGGAGTTCGGCTATTCTGCCGCCATCGTCAGCGAGGCATACGACCTTGCGGTGCTGAATACAAGAAGCGGACGCGGCGACCTTCGCTATATAGACAGCGTGCTTACCGCCTGGTATGAGGCGGGCTGCCGTACGGTCAGCGACTGCCGTGCAAAGATAGAGCAGGACAGGGCGAGGAAGACGGCAGAGAAGGTCGTATCGGGTTGCAAGCGTGGGTCGAAGACCACTCCCGAGACGCCGAGATACGGTAATTTTGATATTAACGAGGCCTTTGCCGACGCTGTGGCAAGGAGCTTTGGCGAGGAAAATAACGAGGATAGCGAGGACAGATAAATGACCGACCGTAAAATTCACGAGATCGCAAGAGCCGAGATTGACGCAAGAAGAAAAAAGGCACGCCGTGATGCCGATCTTCGCAACGAGCTTGTCCGCTCGGAGAGCGAGGAGATACGTCTGATCGACGCCGAGCTTACCAAGACCGGACTTCTGGTATTTAAGGCAGCACTTGAGAGCGGAGACGTTGCCGCTATCAGAGAGCGTAATATGAAGCTGCAGGCACGACGCCGCGAGATACTCGTCAGCCTCGGTTATCCCGAGGACTTTACCGAGGTGAAGTATCACTGCCCCGAATGCTCGGATTCAGGCTACGTTGACACGAGAATGTGCCATTGCCTTAGGGAGATTATCATCCGCGAGCGTATTGCTGCGTCGGGTATGGGCAGACTGCTTGAGGTGCAGTCCTTCGACAACTTTGACCTGGAGTGCTATTCCTACGATCCGAAGGTGAAGGAGCGTATGACTATGATTCTCGCTATGGCGAAGAATTACGTCCGCGATTTTGCAAGGCGTAAGGATAATTTACTGCTTATCGGCCCTACGGGTACGGGAAAAACTCACATCACCACCGCCATCGCAGGTGAGCTTATTCACCGGGGCTATGACGTGATTTACGACTCTACCCAGAATATTCTGTCGGATTTTGAGGCCGATCGCTTCAGAAGCAACTACGGTCAGGAGGAGAATCGTTCGGACAAGTATTTTGATTGCACCCTGCTGATTATTGACGACCTGGGTACCGAATTTTCCAATCAGTTTACCCTTGCCACCATATTCAATCTGCTTAACACCAGACAGAACAAGGGGTTGGCTACCATCATATCCACCAACCTCTCACCCGAGGAGCTTGCCCGCAAGTACGAGGATCGCATCTACTCCCGTATCATCGGCAGCGGCACGAAGATTATGCCCTTTGAGGGGAAGGATCATAGGCTGGCACGATAAGCTTGAATGCAGAGTGCAAAATGCAGAATGCAAAATGCAGAGTGCAAAATGCAGAATGATAAAAAGAGGCTGTCTCGAGCAGATAGCCTCTTTCGCTTTTATATGAACTTACTATTTATATGAACACACCAATCTGTCATCCCGAAATCGCGGGATTTTTCCCGAGATCCCTCAGGTAGACTCCAAGTCTCCGAATAACGCCCGCGATTTCGGGATGACAAATAAGAGCGAACAAAAAAGCGGCGGCAACACCAAAAGGTAGCAACAACACCAAAAGGTAGCAACAACACCAAAGGGCAGCAACGTTAAAAGGCAAAGCCAATACATAAGTCAAAAAACGAATAAAAAGAGGCCGTCCCAGGCTTTTCGGGATAGCCTCTTTGTTTTTTATTTGGATAATAAAATAATCCGTACGGCTTTACTTACAATTACACGCGGCGTCCTTGTCGTGACGGCGGAGCTTGTAGATCTCCTCGGCGGCGAGACGAAGCTTACATACGATATCGCCCTCGGTCTTTGGGAAGCAATAGAAGAGATGCTCGCTGTTGCCGAAGGACACCATATCGCCTATCTGATAGAAATAGAAATCAGAGTTTACCGTATGGGAGCAGAGTGGCTTGTGCTCGTAGTGAAGCTGACCGTCGCAGCCGTCCAGCACAAAGCCGTCAACGGTGTGACGAAGCCTGCCCTCGCCAACGCGGTAGAATTTGTAGTCGGTAAGCGTCATCAGAATATCCACGGGTAGGTCGGTGAAGTACTCACCCTCAAGAATCTCCTCTCTGACGCATTCCCTCTGCCAATCGTACCAGTCGGTCACGCGGGAGAATTCGGTCACGCCCTCCTTGGCAGACAGACTGCCGAGCTCGTCCATACTGTAGGACTTGCCGCAGACCGCACAGGAGATGTCGGTGCCGCGACCAACCATCCAGCCCTCGCTTCTGCAGGCGGGACACATATACAAAATTCGGTTGAGGTAATCTGCCCTGAAGGGCTCGTCAATCTTGATTTTGTTCTCTAATTGCCAACTGAAGTTGTCAAAACTAAACTCTTTTAGGATAATTTCCTGAATTTGCTCGGCACTCATCTCCTTGATTTCTTCTGCGGAGAGGAGGTATTTTACCTCGGCGGTGACCTTTACGCGACGCTTCTGCAGGTTGTTGTAGAGGGGATCGCGGTGATATGCCCCCTTCGTAATTATGGTGCAGAGCGGCACGCCAAGCAGCTTTACCATCCTGCCGAGAGTATCGGGCAGGGGCATAGAGCGGCCGTCGAAGGTATATCCCGCCTCGGGGAACATTACCACCGAGCTTTTCAGCGTCTTGGTGGCGTATACCATATCGCGTATAAGGCTCATCTCGGTGACGAATTTGTTGGTGGAGATACAGCCGATCTGTCGCATCAGCCATTCCTTACCGATAAAGGCGTCGGTGGTGGCAACGATGTTGAAGGGACGGGGATAAAGCACCGTCGGCACTATCTCAAGATCGAGAAAGCAGGAGTGATTCATCAGGAAGAGGGCGGGCTCGCCCTTCGGGAGTCTGTCCATTCCAACCTCGGTGTGCTTGAATTTCGTCGCAATGATGTCGGGCAGGGAAACCAGCTTCAGCAGGGTGCGGAAGAGCATATTGGGCTTTATGGGCTTCTTATGCGTCCTTCTCGGCATCGCCATAACCTCGGCATAGCTTTTGTTTATGACTTTCGTTTTCATAGGTTCACCTCTGAGAATTATTCAGGAAAGCTTTATTTATTTTAGCATATAAGGGAGGCTTTTTCAACCTTTTTACCTCCGATTTTAAGAAACAGTGAATAAATATTGTACGATTTGTTAATAATTATACCCTCTTTTTGTCAAAAAACACCAAAGATTGAGATGAAAGCTATTGATTTTATATTTCCTTATATGGTATAATATATCTGTAAAAATATATTCTCGGGAGGGTAATATGGAATCTCGTTTTGAAAACAGGTTCGTCCGCGACGAGCAGACGGCGAAGGAAGTGTATCAATATTGGTATTTTAAAAAGCCGGTTATGATTTTTGCTTACGTCGTTTTAGGCCTTTATTCTCTCGCCTGTACCATCGGTCTTATTCTGGATTTTCAGGCTGCAAAGGAGTCCCTGCCGATACTCGCGATGATCGTTTTTATGGTGACGTTTATGATCGTTTCATATTTCTCGCAGGTCAGCACGATGGTGAAGCGTGACAGAGAGATGGCACAGGGCGGCGAGGTGGTCTGTGAGGTAAGCGTCAGCGACGGGGAATTTGCCGTCACCTCTCTCGGCAACCGCACCGCCATCAAAATATATAACGCCAAGAAGGCTTATATTACGACGAATTACATAGTCGTGCTGACCGCGGCAAGACTGATGGTCATTCTTAAGAAGGACGGCTTTACCCTCGGGGATGCGGAGAGCTTTATCTCCTTCCTTCGCGAGAAGGGTATTCACATTTTAAAATAACGGAGAAATTTTGTGAGCGATATAAGATTTGAGAATGAATATATCAGGGACGAGGCGGTCGTTCGTGAGAGTGCGGCGACAAGCACCGTTTTTCACTCGGGCAGGGGAAGGAATCTTGTGATCCTTTCGCTTATCCTCGCCGCAACCCTTGGCGGTGCAGGACTTTTGCTTGATAATCCTGCGGTCGTGATATACGGCGGTGCCTTCGTCCTGCTGGTGGCGGTAATTCTGCTGGCATCCTACATATCCCTGCGGGTAAGGGTGAAGAGAATTATGAGGCTTGACGCCGGGATAACCGCAGGACGCGAGCCGATTTGCCACGTTACCGTGACCAGCAAGGATCTTATTTTCACCCTTATAGATAATACGAGGGTTATCCCTCTGAGGAGCATACAGTATGCCACTGTGACGAAGAATCTTATTATTTTCGTTACCAACGGCAGATACGTTTATCCTATGCGAAAGGATTCCTTTACCACAGGCGACGACATCGGCTGTATTGCCTTTATAAAGGCCATCGGTATTGAGATCCGCGGCATAGAGGTCTGATTTATTAAGCTTTTGCGAGGTTGTTATGCTATCTAAAATTTATTCTGCAGGAGTTATTGGAATAGAGGGCTTTGAGGTGACGGTTGAATGCTCGGCCTGGGACAGATTACCCAGATTTGAGCTTGTCGGTCTGCCCGATACGGCGGTAAAGGAGGCGAAGGGCAGGGTACGCTCTGCCTGCGAGAACAGCGGCTTTCTTTTCCCATCCCTTGAAATAATGATAAACCTTGCCCCCGCTAATATAAAGAAGGAGGGCTCTGCCTTCGATCTTGCCATAATCATCGCCCTGCTTCAGTGCGACGGTGCCATTCCACGCTCTATCGACCTGTCGGATAAGTGCTTTATCGGTGAGCTTTCGCTGTCGGGCGAGCTTCGCTCGGTGGGTGGAATTCTGCCTATGACCGTTTCTGCAAGGGATCGGGGCAGGCGTGAGATCTACGTCCCCGCAGAGAATGCGGGCGAGGCGGCTGTGGTGGACGGCATTGACGTTTTTCCTGTAAGAAGCCTGCGTCAGCTCGTTAATCATATTAAGGGCATTGAGCCCATTATTCCCATACGCTTTGATCCCACCGCCTTTGACCTTAAGAGTCACGCGGGCGAGGTGGACTTCTCCGACGTACGCGGTCAGCTGAAGGCAAAGCGTGCCCTGGAGATCGCCGCCGCGGGCGGTCATAACGTCCTTATGATAGGCCCTCCCGGTGCGGGTAAATCTATGCTTGCCAAGAGGCTGGCTACCATTCTGCCCGATATGTCCTTTGACGAGGCGGTTGAGACCACGAAGGTGCATTCGGTGACGGGTATTTTACGCTCTAATCTTGTCAGCGAGCGTCCCTTCCGTTCACCCCACCACACCGTCAGCCCCGTCGGTATGATCGGCGGCGGTGCAAATCCACGCCCGGGTGAAATATCTCTTGCACACAACGGCGTTTTGTTCCTTGACGAGCTTCCCGAGTTTCCCAAGACGGTTACCGAGTCGCTTCGCCAGCCCCTTGAGGACGGCGTTGTTACAGTCACCCGTGCGGCGGCAAAGGTAACCTATCCTGCATCCTTTATGCTGGTCTGTGCTATGAACCCCTGTAAGTGCGGCTACTACGGTGACCCCACCCACCGCTGCAGATGTGCTCCCGGTGCTATCACAAAGTATCTTGAGCGTGTCAGCGGCCCTCTTCTTGACAGAATTGATATTGAAATCGAGCTGCCCGCCGTTACATATAACGAGATCTCGGGCAGGACCGCCCCCGGCGAGTCCTCGGCCGCCATTCGCCAGCGTGTCAACCGTGCGAGAGCCTTTGCCGACGACAGACTTCGTCGCGGCGGTGACAAGCCGGGCGTTCTCAATGCACGTATGTCCACCGAGCTTCTCCGTAAATATTGCACTCCCACCGAGGAGGGCAGCGATCTGATGAAGCAGGCCTTTGAGTCCCTCGGTCTCTCCGCAAGAGGACACGACCGCGTCCTGAGGGTTGCACGAACAATAGCCGACCTTGACGGTATGGACGAGATTACGGCAGATCATATCGCCGAGGCGATTATGTATAGGAGTCTTGACAGAAAGTACTGGAAGAAGTAATAAAAATGCAGAATGCAGAATGCAGAATGCAGAATGCAAAATGCAAAATGCAAAATGCAGAATGCAGAATTGTATCATTAGAAAATGGAGATGGAATGAAAAACGCAATTGTAGAAAAAACCTTTGAGTTTTCCGTAAGGATAATTAATTTATACAAATATTTGCAGTTTGAAAAGAAGGAGTATGTTATCGCAAAACAGCTTCTTCGTAGCGGTACAAGTATTGGAGCCAACGTTGCTGAAGCACAAAGGGCTCAAACTATGGCGGATTTTAATGCAAAAATGAATATTGCACTTAAAGAAGCAAATGAAACCTCATATTGGATTCGATTACTTCATAGAACCGATTATATCTCTAACGAGTCTTTTGTGAGCATTGAAAAAGACGTTGATGAAATCATTAGCATTTTGGTGTCAATCTGCAAACAAACAAATAAGTAGTTCGTATGAATCAATTCTGCATTTTGCATTCTGCATTTGTATCAATTCTGCATTCTGCCTTCTGCATTCTGCATTTGTATCAATTCTGCATTCTGCCTTC
>JAZNWM010000059.1:0-2933 GCA_045593345.1 Eubacteriales bacterium | reverse complement strand
GCGAAGGCATACAGCGTTGTTGACTACGAGCTTCTTGAGCATTGCATCAGAGAGGAGCTTAACGCTACCGCAGAAAGAAGAATTGCTATACTTCATCCCATCAAGGTGGTTGTGACCAACTATCCCGAGGACAAGGTCGAGTATTTCAATCTGCCCAACAATCCCTCTAACCCCGATGCAGGCACAAGACAGGTTGCCTTCAGCCGCGAGCTTTACATCGATGCAGACGATTTTGCCGAGGTTCCTCCGCCCAAGTTCTTCAGAATGAAGCCCGACGGCGAGGTTCGTCTTATGGGTGCATATATCGTTAAGTGCAACGAGGTTGTAAAGGACGGCGAGGGTAATATCCTTGAGATCAGATGCACCGCCGACCTTGAGACAGGCAACGGTATGCCTATCGACGGCAGAAAGGTGAAGGGAACTATTCATTGGCTCTCGGCAGAAGCGGCGAAGGATACCACCGTTATGCTCTACGATTTTCTCTTTGATATTGAGAACACCGCCGATATTCCCGAGGACAAGACCTATGACGATTATCTCAATAAGGCATCGGTTACCAGAATCGAGAACGCAAAGATCGAGCCGGCCCTTGAGAGTGCGGCAGCAGGCGAGAGGTTCCAGTTCGTAAGATGCGGCTATTTCGTGAAGGATACCAAGAACGAGAACACCTTCAACAGAATAGTTGGCCTCAAGGACAGCTTCCCCAAGAACAAATAATGAAAATAAGCAAATTTTTGGACAGGGTGCTTTTCGCCCTGTCCGTTCCTCAATGTGTAGGATGTAAAACGCGACTGAATTACGGAGAACTTGCATTCTGCCCTGAATGTTCTGCCGAATTTGAAGAATTTAAGACGCGAAATTGCTCACGCTGTGGCAAGATTCTTAGCAGCTGCGACTGCTCAAACGAATTTCTAAGGTCTCATTACGTAAAGAGAGTCATTAAGTGCTATCGTTATCTTGACCGCGAGGAAGCCAGGGCTGGAAACAGACTTATCTACAGTCTGAAGCGTGACAACCGCTCTGACGTGCTTGAGCGGGCGGCTGCCGAGCTTTCGGCGGCAATTCTCAATTCAATAGAGCGTCCCGAGGAATATATTTTCACAAACGTACCGAGAAGGCGTTCTGCAATTATAGAGTACGGCATCGATCATTCCGCTCTTCTTGCGAGGACTGTGGCAATGAGGCTTTCCTGTCAATATATTGAGATGCTTGGATCCCGTGCCAGAAGCGAGCAGAAAACTCTTGAGATAACGGACAGATTCAAGAACGCCGATTTTTATATCTCAAAAGATATAGACCTTACGGACAAGCGTGTGATCATAGTTGACGATATTATCACTACCGGTGCGTCGGTCGGTAAGGCCGCCTCCCTTATTCGCTCGCTTGGTGCAAGGGAAATTATCGCAGCCTGCCTTGCTATAGCATATAAGGATTCATAAAAGAAAAGAGCCTTCCTTACGGAAAGCTCTTTTTTTACATAAAATCCGCCAAAAATTCGCGTATTTTCGACTGATAAAGCTCGGTTTGCTTATACATTCCGTTGCCGTGATTACAGCCCGGCAAAATCAGAACATCGGTGGGCGAGGGATTTATTGCCCTATATACCTCAAATCTATCCTCACAGCCCTCAAGCTCGCCTGCAGAGAGAAGCAGGGGATAAAGACCGCCCTTTAAGTATTTCTTCACATTGTAATTTCTTGGATTATGACCCGTTTTCCTTTCAAAATCCGCCATAGCACACTCTGCGACCTTATCCCCGCCTGATTTGAATATTTCGCGGGATACGTTTCTGAAGAAGCTTTCGATGGAGCCGGAGGGAGCATCAGAAATTATCGCCTTTACGCCGGGAATCTGCTCGTTTATAAGGAGCAGGGCAATAAGGCCACCCATACTAAGACCGTGGAAGATTATCTCGCCGTCCTGAGTAAGAAAATTCACCATATCCGTCCAGCGAATCATATCATCCCGCTCTTTAGCACCGAAGGTGATCATATCACCCTCGCTAATTCCGTGGGCACGCTGATAGGGAATAAGAACGTTAAAGCCCAGCGAATGATAGAAAAGCCCGGGAAATGCCCACTCACGCTCGGCGTGACTTGAATAGCCGTGGATGGCAATTACAGTTTTTTTGGATGGCTCTGCCGCGGGATAATAAATACCGCGAAGCTTTAGTCCATCCAGACTTTCAATCTCAAGAGTCTCGTGGGGGAGCTTCTGTATCTCGGCAAGCGAACGATGAACACAGCTGATGGTATCATACCAGGAATCTTCAGGGCCGAGCATCTTATAGGCATTGTCGATATTAGGCCGTTTCAGTAGGTTGCCAAAGACAAGTTTTGCCTTGATTTTTTCAAACATATAAATTCTGCCTCAAATTATTACTTATTTTTTAACTCCGCGAGAATCTGCTTCAGAAGATCCTCGGTAGAAGGATTAGCCTCTCGCTCGGCCTTTGCAGCTTCCTCAGCTGCGAGCTTCTCTGCCTCTGCCTTTGCCTTTACTGCAGCATCACGCTCTGCAAGGTAGTCATCAACTGCCTTTCTGTCAGAAAGCTTGATTCCGCGGGAGCGAAGCTCCTTCTTTTCCTCCTTGGTAAGAGTCTTACTCTGAATATGATCGTCAAGGCTCTTCTGCATATCGCGAAGCTTATTGATAAGCTTAACTATAGAGAAGAGAACGAGAGCAACCAGCAGGAAATTGATTACCGTATTGATAAACTCGCCCCAGTCGATATAAATCGAATTTGCAAGGTCGATCACACCGCTCTCATCGTACGCAGGCTTCAGCATAGTGAACACGTCGCTAAGAGAGTTCGCACCGAAAATAAGTGCCAGAAGCCAGTTGATTATGGGCTTAAGAATGTAATTGCTCATACCGTTTACAATAGCGGTAAAGGAGCTACCGACAATAACACCAAGTCGGAGGCCAAGCGG
>JAZNWM010000058.1:0-2106 GCA_045593345.1 Eubacteriales bacterium | reverse complement strand
TGAACCTACACACATTGCTAGGGAGTCCGGATAAACTTCCGTTATGGGATGCAGGCCTCCCGCCGAGGACGCTTGTCTTAAATGATGACCTCCTCCAAGCGGACGTTGGAAGCACAAAGTAATGGAGAGGACACCCACCTGGTCAGACCGGGTTAAACCTTTACCTTACACGGCCTCGCGGGTCTTTAAGAGCTATCAATTTTTTGATAGCTCTTTTCATTTTATAGCCCTTCTTCTTCATATAATTAATAAGTAAAAGAGAACGGAGAATAAAATGAAAAGCAATATCAAGGGACTCAGCACCGCAGAGGTAAAACGCTCGCTTGAGCTTTACGGTGATAATTCGCTGTCAAGGGAGAAGAAAAAAAGCTTTTTGTCCAGGTTTTTTGAAAACCTTTGCGATCCAATAATCAGAATACTTATGATTGCCCTGGTTCTGCAGCTTATCTTTACCTTCGGACATACCAATTATATTGAGCTTGGCGGAATTTTAGCTGCTATTCTACTGTCAAGCCTGGTTTCTACAATATCGGAGTACAGGAGTGAGCAGGCCTTTGATAAGCTACGCGACGGCGGATTTGACGGACAGGTAAGCGTTCTTCGTGACGGAAGGATAAAGAGGATAGGCTCCTCGGATATTGTGGTAGGTGATATCCTATATCTCTCTGTCGGTGAGAGGATACAGGCGGACGGCGAGATTGTCAGCGGTAAAATAACGGTGGACCAATCAGCCCTTAATGGCGAGAGTGCCGAATGTGTTAAGACGGCGGGTAGGGACTACAGCTGGGAGCTTACGTCTTCCTCCAAGGTCTTTCGCGGCTCGGTAATAACCGACGGAAATGCTGTTATGAAGGTGGGCAGGGTCGGGCAGAGCAGCTTTTACGGTATGGTGGCAAGGGATGTGCAGGCAGAAACGCGGGTCAGTCCGCTGAAGCTGCGGCTATCAAGGCTTGCGTCACAGATAAGTAAAATTGGTTACGTAATAGCTGCTATCGTTGGAATAACCTATCTCTTTAACGCTATTGTTGTCGATCAAGGCTTTGACGGTGAGAGAATACTGAATTACTTAAGAAGCACGCAGAATCTCATTTCCACGCTCATTAGTGCCATCACGCTGATGATTACCGTAGTTGTTGTTGCTGCACCCGAGGGACTGCCGATGATGATTACCGTCGTGCTGTCGGCGAATATGAAGCGGATGCTAAACGACAACATTCTCGTCAAGAAGCTTGTCGGCATAGAAACGGCGGGATCAATGAATATTCTTTTCACCGACAAGACGGGAACTATTACCTACGGCAAGCCCGAGTGCGAAAAAATAATCACGCAGACAGGCTCCTACAGAGGAATTGCAAGCCTGAAGAAGACAGGGAGGATATACGATTATCTTGTCTTGAGTGCAAGATATAATACTGACGTTATTGACCTTGGCGGCGAGCTTACAGGCGGTAATCCCACCGACCGCGGAATATATGAATTCTTCAGAGAGGAGTCAGCCGCGAGCGTTGAAATAATAGAAAAGGAGTCCTTCTCAAGCGAGAAGAAATGCTCGTCTGTAAAGCTTAAAAATGGAAAAATCCTTATAAAAGGTGCGGCAGAAAGAATTATTGGTGCTTCAACACAGTCGATTTTGCCGAGCGGAGAGCGTGTGCCGTTTGACTCAAGAGCTATTTATGACGAGTATCTTTCTGCGGCAGGTCAGGGTCAGCGGGTCATAGGTGTGGCAATAAAAGAGGAAAAATCTGAAGGGTTGACATTCATCGCACTTATTGCTATGAAGGATAAGATAAGGCGTGACGTAAGTGAGTCAGTATCTCAGGTTCAGCGTGCTGGAATACAGATTGTGATGATCACAGGTGACGGTGAGGAAACTGCCTCCGCTATAGCCGAGGAGTGTGGCATTTATAACCCCTCGGCAGGGCATACGGCTCTTTCGGGAGAAAAATTGCGGTCTATGACCGACGACGAGGTAAAGGTCTGCCTTCCGAAATTACGAGTTATATCACGTGCCCTGCCACAAGACAAAACAAGGCTTGTCAGACTCTCCCAGGAGCTTGATTTAGTTGTTGGAATGACGGAAGTCGGAGGCCAAGCGGTCTTAGGAAG
>JAZNWM010000057.1:0-3125 GCA_045593345.1 Eubacteriales bacterium | reverse complement strand
TTCTCCCGTGGTGGGTCGGATATTACCGGCTCTATCGTTGCACGTGCCGCCTCTGCCACGCTGTATGAGAACTGGACCGACGTTTCGGGCTTCCTTATGGCAGACCCCCGAATTATTGATAATCCCAAGCCCATTAAGGTTATTACATATAAGGAGCTTCGTGAGCTTTCATATATGGGTGCAACCGTTCTTCACGAGGATGCAATTTTCCCCGTAAGATATTCAAAGATTCCCATCAATATCAGGAACACCAACCGTCCCGAGGATAAGGGAACCTTCATTCTGCCCGAAACCGATGAAATCAGCGAGCATATCATTACGGGTATTGCGGGTAGAACGGGCTTCTCCAGCGTGACGATAGAAAAGGCGATGATGAACTCCGAGCTTGGTCTTGGACGTAAGGTACTGCAGGTGCTTGAGGACAACGATATTTCCTTTGAGCATTTCCCCTCGGGTATTGATACTATGACGGTTATCGTATCTACGAAGGCACTTACGGAGAAGCGTGCAGACGTGCTTGCGGGCATCTGTAAGAACGTTAATCCCGAAAACGTGTTCGTAGAGGAAAATATGGCACTTATTGCCGTTGTTGGACGCGGTATGATAAAGGCGAAGGGAACTGCGGCGAGAGTATTTACCTCTCTTGCTAATGCGAACGTCAATATCCGTATGATCGACCAGGGCTCAAGTGAGCTTAACATCATCATCGGCGTAGACGCAAACGACTATATTACAGCTCTTAACGCCATCTACAATGAATTTGTAAAATAATAGAAAACGCGGCAGGGAACAACCTTGCCGTGTTTTTTCGGGGAAAAGGGAAGAGTAAAACATAAAACGGGCCTCAAGGGTGGGGCAGAGCAGTTTAGCACTTCCCTGATAATTTGATCCTAAATACTTATCCTTTTGTTAAGCTAATAAGAATACGCCTGTAGTTCTCCTATAGTTAGTTGAAAAATAGCGAAAAAAGCCACACCCATCGACGCTGAGAAAGAGTATAATCCAATTATCCCAAAATCACAAAAAACACAAAAATCCCCCTATAGCTCCCCTGTCCAGTCGTTAGGGAAATATATCATTAATTATACAAAATGGAAATTTTGTATAATGGAGGGAACAGTAAAAGGCTATTTTGCCTTGATTTATCCCTTAAATACTGATATTTAGGTATTTTGGGACTTTTTACGTATTTTCACAATTATTGTAATGATATTAGGTTTATGACTTTTTACGTATTTACATATTGAGGTTTAGGACTTATTTACGGTATTTTGAAGATTATCGTATTGATATTATTTTTACGGTATTTACATTAAAATATTGAGCTTTCAGCTTTCGGGATTTACAGTTCAGACCTATGGATCATATGATCTGTATTCTGTCGGTTCGTAGCTGTAAGGGTTATTTTTTATAAAACCACTTGAAAAGCTATCAAAATCATAGTATAATATTAAAAAGAATATCAAAAAAGGGGCAGGGTACTTCCCTATTCTTCCCTGTCTATTTTCTGCTTTCCGCAGCTTTTTGCCGACATATACTTCCTTCTTGTTGCTTCACCGCCCCTGAGATGACGCTCGGATTTGTTAATTTGCAGTATTTCCTTCACCGATTTATAGAGCGTGGGGTTTATATATCTTAATTTCATCGTCAAATCCTTATGTACGGTGCTTTTACTTACACCAAAGCGTATTGCAGCGGCTCTGACCGTAGCACCTGTTTCTATCACGTATTCTGCAAGCAGCTCACAGCGTTCTCTCCTGAATGCATCAATCATATCATCCTCCAAAAGATACTTTAGTTCATAATAAACTAATATAATATATGAAAGCGAAATATAAAAAATGCAAAAAGAAGATTTAAAATTCAAGGATTCTACGGTATTCGAGGGTATGACCTCCATCCGTGCCATACTGCGTGGAATTGACGCAGGAGTGAGCAACCGCAGAATCAATGAGATACTTTTTGACAAATCAAAAATACGAAAAATATCAAAAGAGGTGGGATATCTTAAGGCAGTTTCGTCGCAATACGGATATACGGTTGTTGAGTCCAACGAGGAGGAGCTTGACAAGTTGACCCTCGGAAGCTCTCACGGAGGGCTTATCGCAATTACGGAGGATAGAATACTTCCCCCTCTTGATTCGGACTCTGAAATACTTCCCTGCGGCTTTTACGTAATGATAGAGGGCATTGAGGACCCCTATAACTTCGGTTATTCCCTTCGCTCGTTGTACGCTATGGGCTGCTCCGGAGTAATTCTTACCGAGCGGAACTGGATGAGTGCCGCAGGCGTTGTTTGCCGCTCGTCTGCAGGTGCGTCAGAGATGTTTATGATGTATAAATCATCTCCCGCCGAGTGTATTGACATATTTAAAGCCCGCGGGTACACGGTTGTTTGTGCAGACGAGAATACCGATAATATTCTCGGAAAATGCCGGCTGAAGTATCCCATACTCCTAATCGTAGGAGGAGAAAAGCGTGGAATTTCCCGTACAATTCTCGACAAGGCAGATATGCTCGTAAAGATAGATTATGCCAGGGAATTCCGTGCATCGCTGTCAGCAGCGTCGGCAACAACGATGTTTGCCTATGAAATTTCAAGGCAGAATAATACTTAATAATATATTGTTAATAAAAAGAAGGACAGAGTTTTTCCTCTGCCCTTTTTTTCGCCTGAATTATGCTGCCCCGATTATTCGGTAATGCCGCAGTCTAACCCTTGCAGCCGCAGCCGCCGTGATTTTTTGTCGTTGGGATATCGGTTGGGTGCTCGGTGCCTCTGAACTGGGAGATGGGGAACGCGATGGTTCTGAAGAGAGCACAGGGATTGTCGTTATTTGTTGCAGAATTACATTCCTTGTCAGGAACGCTGTAATCTGTAGCGTGAATGAGAAGCTGTGCGGGACGCTCCATTCTGATAACCGAGAAGATGCCAAGGGATACCAGAATTCTCGGACAGGTGGAGGTTGTGACAAGCTCCTCACCGAGAGAGTTGCGAACGCCCTCCGGAATCTCGGCATAGTCACCGCAGGTACAGCCGCAGCCGCACTCTGCAACCCTTGTGCCAAGGACGATGGGATCTACCGTCTCCACTACTGCGATAGGATCATTAGTGCCGATATCCA
>JAZNWM010000056.1:0-1953 GCA_045593345.1 Eubacteriales bacterium | reverse complement strand
ATGTGGTGCGGCGAGCTTGAGTGCGAGATGAAGCTTAAGGAGGAGGCAGACGTCACCTCCAGATGTATGCCCTTCGGTGCCGAGCCCATCGGCGACAAGTGTGTATGCTGCGGCAGAGAGGCGAAGAAGCTGGTTTACTGGGGCAAGGCGTACTAATTCATAGCTGACAGCTTTATAATTAACAATTGATTGAAAGGAGATGGCAGAGATGGCAGAGATGGCAGACAAGAATATAATCACCTTCCGTGCCCAGGACGGCAACACCGTCAAGCTTGAATACCGCGAAGCACTGCCATCGGCAAACGACCTGGCACGCGAGTATGCCAAGGCGGGTTATCCCGACAGATACGCCGTATTTACCGAGAGGCAGACGGCAATCTCCGCAAACGGCGAGATAATCTCGGGCAGCGACAGTGAGCGTGGTCTTTTCCTCTCGGTCATACTCCGTCCCTCAATCTTCCCTTCCCAGGCGGGATGCGTCGGCCCACTCAGTGCGGTTGCATTGGCATCGGCTCTTGAGGAGCATACGATGAAGACCGTCCGCATCGGCTGGATCAGCGACATATTCTCGGACGGTGTAAGAATCGGACAGACCTCGGTGGAGGGCAAGCTTGATAACTTCACCTCCTATGAGTATCTGATAGTCAGCTTTTCCGTAAGGCTTGATCCAAAGAAATTCACCCCCAGGCTTACCGATCTGGTACGTCAGGTGTTTGAGGATGGAAACCAGTCCATTTTTCTCATAATGGCGAAGACGGTGCTGAACAGATTCTTCACCCTTTACAGAGATGTAAAAAATCCCGACAAGCATATTGACAGCTACTGCCAGAAATTTGCCCTCAGGGATAAAAAAATCAAGTATATTGAGGACGGCAAGAAAAAGACGGTCAAGGCTGTTGAAATCAGCCGGGAGAATCTTGCACTTATCGTAGAGACGAAGGACGGCAGAAAAATCAGCGTCACCTCCCAGTCGGCAGTAATAATCCCCAACAGAATATAAAAAACTCCCACGGCAAAATCCGTAAAGAACGCCGTGGGGGTATTTTTTTATCCCCGAGGTACTACAATTAAGTATTGATATGAAGGGAGCAAAATAATGAAGCAAGCTAAAGCCTTCTCGTTGATAAAAAGGCTGTCGGAATGGATTTGCCAAATTCTGCCTATGTTTTTCTGGCTGTTTTTGATTTTTGGATTTGAGGAGCCTCTGCCGGCAATAATTACTCTTATATCGGCTATCCTCCACGAGTGCGGTCATATCGGCTATATTTTGTGGAGACGGGGCGTGCCGAAAAATCTGCGGGCGGTGATAAACGGACTTCGGCTAACGAGGAATACGGGACTGTCCTACGACGAGGAAATATTGCTCTGCCTTTCGGGCCCTGCGGTAAATCTCGGCCTATTTCTGCTTGCCTCCCTTCTGGGACCTGCTCTGGGCGAGGTGTGCTATCTTGTTGCCCTTATCAATCTTGCCACTGCCCTGTCAAACCTTATTCCCATAGAGGGCTACGACGGCTACGGTGCGATTATGGCATACCTGCGAAAGCGTGAGGCAGGAGACGTGGCGGAGAGAGCTCTTGAGGCCACGTCAACCGCCCTTATCTTCCTTCTCACCCTGCTGTCGCTTTATTTTATCGACCGCTTTGGCGGAGGCTATTGGATATTCGCCGTATTCTTCATATCCACCCTTCGCCGTATGGATCGGGGGCTTGTCGGGTAA
Organism: Eubacteriales bacterium; assembly: GCA_045593345.1. Classification (GTDB taxonomy): domain Bacteria; phylum Bacillota; class Clostridia; order Oscillospirales; family CAG-272; genus UBA1740. Next base: position 236 of record JAZNWM010000056.1, on the reverse strand, counting down.
ATTTTGAGATTTTGGGAGATTTCGGGAGATTTTTGGCGATTTCGGGAGATTTCACGACTTTTTCACGGAAAAAATCTGTTAGAATACGATAAATCGTGGCTAAATGCTAAATTTTTTAAAAGAAAATTATAAAAAACTATTGCAAATACAAAATGTTTTTGCTATAATTAACGCTGTCAAGCTATAGACTGTTTTTGACCTATATTGACAAATAAAAACACGTTGGTGTTTTCGGA
>JAZNWM010000055.1:0-2804 GCA_045593345.1 Eubacteriales bacterium | reverse complement strand
GCACTTCCCTCTCCATTATAACCTTTTCATCATTGCCGAGGTAAAACCATATTTTCTCACACTCGGCATCAAGCACTGCAAGCGAAAAGGTGATATCGCTTCCACCTGCAAACGCATGACAGCCGAGAGGAGTATTTTGTGAGGTTATTGTAAGTTTGGATTTCATTTGGTAACGTGCACGGGCTTGATCTTCCAGATATTTTCCGCATAATCCTTGATAGAACGGTCTGCGGCGAAGAAGCCTGCGCCTGCGATATTGGCAACTGCCATCTTATTCCACTTTTCTCTGTCCTTGTAATCCGCGAACATCTTCTTGCGAGCTTCCTGATAGAAGTCGAAGTCAGCAAGGCACATAAAGGGATCGGATACACCGAAAGAGTAAAGGAGATAATTTGCAATATCCGAGAAAGAACGACCGTTGAAGCCGCGCTGGAGATAGTCGACAGCAGCCTTGAGCTCGGGATTGCGGTTGTAATAGGTAGAAGAAGCATAGCCTCTGTGCCAGAGCTCCTCAACCTCGGGAGCGGTATGACCGAAGATATAGATATTATCTCTGCCGACCTGCTCAGCCATTTCAACGTTTGCACCGTCGAGTGTACCGATGGTGAGCGCACCGTTGATCATAAACTTCATATTACCCGTACCGGAAGCCTCCTTACCTGCGAGGGAGATCTGTTCACTGATCTCGGCAGCGGGCATAAGATGCTCGGCAAGGGTTACGTTGTAGTTTTCGAGGAATACTACGCGAAGCTTTTCGCGGATTCTGGGATTCTTTTCAATATCTGCAGCGATATAGCAGATAAGGCGGATGATGTCCTTAGCGGTATAATATCCGGGGGCTGCCTTTGCCGCAAAGATAAAGGTAGCGGGAGTAACGTCAGCATCGGGATTATCCTTGAGCTTGAGATAAAGGGTGATGATATTGATCGCATTGAGAAGCTGGCGCTTGTACTCATGCAAACGCTTTGCCTGAACGTCGAAAACAGTATCGGGGTCGATAGTAATACCCTTGGTCTTCAAGATATAATTTGCAAAATCGACCTTATTTGCCTTCTTGATCTCATCGAGCTGAGCAAGGACAGAGGAATCGTTTGCAAAATCGTTAAATTTAGAAAGAACGGAGGCATCGGAACGATATTTTTTGCCGATAGTCTCGTCGAGAAGCTTTGCAAGGCGGGGGTTGGAGTAGCAGAGCCATTTTCTGTGCGCGATACCATTGGTAACATTGGTAAAGCGTTCGGGATACATATCGTTGTAGTCCTCGAAAACGGTCTCCTTGAGAATGTCGGAGTGGAGGCGGGAAACGCCATTAACGGTATGAGAACCGATAACCGACAGATTCGCCATACGAACCTGACCCTTATTAAGAATAGACATTCTGCCGACCTTATCCCAATCGCCTGTGAAAGCATCCCAAGCGTCAGCACAGAAGCGGCGGTTGATTTCCTTAATAATAGAATGGATACGAGGAAGCTTGAGCGCAAAGAGGTCTTCATTCCAACATTCAAGCGCCTCGGGGAGAACGGTATGGTTGGTATAAGAAACGGTCTTTGTTACGATATCCCAAGCCTTTTCCCAAGCAACGTGGTGATCGTCGATGAGAATACGCATCAATTCGGGAATACAGAGAGCGGGATGGGTATCATTGATATGGATACAAACCTTGTCGGAAAGGTTGTCGAGAGACTTGTAGCGGAAAAGATGACGCCATACAATATTCTGCAGAGAAGCAGAAACGAGGAAATACTGCTGAGTGAGACGGAGGAGCTTACCTTCGTGATGGTTATCGGCAGGATAGAGCACCTTGGAGATGGTCTCTGCGATAGTATTTTCTTCAACAGCCTTGAGATACTGGCCCTGCGAGAAGGCTTCCATATTGAAATTATTGATATCTCTTGCTTTCCAGAGACGGAGTGTATTGACAGCCTTGCCTACGCCGCCCGAAATGAGCATATCGTAGGGGACAGCCTCGACCTCGTCGTAATCCTCATAGATGATCTCGCAATGGTTATCCTTCCATTCCTCGCGTACCTTACCGCCGAAACGAACAGTAACCGCTCTGTCGTGACGGGGAATGAGCCAGTCGCCGCCCTCGGGAAGCCAGATATCAGGAAGTTCGAGCTGTTCGCCGTCAACAAGGCGCTGCTTAAAGAGGCCATATTCGTAAAGGAGACAGTAGCCGCGAGCAGGATAATCAAGCGAAGCGAGCGAGTCCATAAAGCAAGACGCAAGTCTGCCGAGACCGCCGTTGCCCAAGCCGGGGTCACTTTCTAATTCATAGACGTCCTCAAGCGAGAAGCCCATCTTTTTGAGAACCTTGCGGTATTCCTCCTCCAATCCGAGATTGCAGAGGTTGATTTTAAGCGAACGGCCGACAAGGAATTCCATACACATATAGTATACCTGTTTTGCCTGCTTTTCGTTTACCTTATCGGAAAACTCCTTGTTTCTGGTAGCGAGGATATCGCGTACAGAAAGGATAGTCGCATGATAGACCTGATTAATATCAGCATCGCTCTCGCTGATACCGTAGTAACGCGAAAGCTTTTGGTTGAGTGCCTCACGGATCTCGGAGGCTACAGTAGATTTTGCCATTGAGGTAAAGTTCCTTCCGGGTTAATCAAAAATTATTATAAAGTTCTATATAGGAAAGCGCGCTCTGTTTCCAAGAGAAATCAACACGCATAACCTTCTTTTGAAGCTTATCGAAGCCCTCGCGGTCATTATAATACATACCGCAGGCTCTTCTTACAGAGCCGAGCATCTCATAAGCGCTGTAAGCGGCAAAGGTAAAGCCGTTACCG